>JALZFJ010000091.1 GCA_030867425.1 Actinomycetota bacterium
CCGCCGGGCCAGGCTCCCGGACAATGCCACTTCCCTCGAAGCCGGGAACTATCGGGGGCTGCCCCGCGGCGTGGTAGCGGCCAATACGAGTGAGGATGTCGGATCGGTTTACACCTGAGGCCCGAAGCTCGATCAGGACTTCGTCCTCCCCTGCCTCTGGCGTGGGGATCTCCTCTGTTTTCAGTACCTCTGGACCACCAAATTCCTCGATCTGAACGACTTTCATATCTTATTCCTCTTCGCGGTTCCATTTCGGCAATTGGTACCGCGCTGCCAGGAGACCTCTACTGGTCGTCTGCCGATTGCCCGTACATGCTCATCTTCCTCCCTCACCGGCGGAAGCCTTCGACTGTTCGGGTGACTGGTTGCGGAAGATCATGCAGGTAGTGGTGGCGTGGCCATAAAGCTTGCCGCTTGCGTCGAGGAGCCGCGCCTCGGCGGTAGCGATGTGACCACCGACGTGGATGGTAGTGCCCTCGCACAGAAGCCGCCCGGTGTTCAAAGTGATCGGACGGAGGAAGTTGACCTTGAGCTCGACCGTGGTGTACCCGACGCCAGCAGGGAGCATGGTGTGCACGGCGCAGCCCATCGCGGAATCGAACAAGGTGCAGGCCAGGCCCCCATGGACGACACCTATAGGATTGTAGTGACACTCGGCAGGTGTGCACTCGAAGACCACCCGGCCCTCTTCTACCTCCGCCGGCTCGAAGCCCACCAGCTCACACATTGGCGGCAATGGTAGCTCCCCTTTCTGCATCGCCCCGAGGAACTCTAGACCGCTCATCTGCTCGGCTGCTCGCGCGTTGACGGTAGGGTCCTTCCATACTACCGTCCGCTTCCTCTGGATAGTCTCGCTCATCCCTAGCCTCCTTCCTTCAAGACTCAGTACACCCCCGCTGCGTAGTCTCCGTCTCCCGCTCGTCTCCTGACCGCAGGGCTATTGGAGAAGACTTCCTTGAGGTCTTCGAACACCTTCCAAAGTTCGTGCTCTCTATCGAAGACCTCAGTCGCTAGCGCATCTGTGTACCCGGCAAGGATGAGCTGTAGGCTATCGCGTACGCTCGTTGGCACAACTCCTCCCGCCTTCGAGTTATTCCCTCGCGCCCATTCTAACAACGGCTGCAGAGCACCCTGCTCTAAAACCTCCTAAGCAAGCGCACCAGAGGCTGCACAACATACGCTTCTATGATCTGCGGCACACCTGCGCCACCCTACTCCTCAGCAAGGGAGTACATCCGAAGATCGCCCAGGAACTCCTGAGACACGTCAACATCTCTATTACGCTCGATACCTACAGCTACGTGTTACCGGGTATGAGAGACCAGACCGCTGCTGCGATCGAGAGCACCTTTCGCCCGCTGAGAGTGCGCTGACCGGCCCTTAGAGAGGCACTCCTGCGCTGAGAATGGTGCTCGGCGGCCTGCTCTAAGAGCCACGGGAAAAGAAGTGGCGAGCAAGCTGGAGAGGCCGAGGAAAGCCAGGTTGGCTTGTCCGCTAACACCAGCAATCTACCGGTAGGGGGAGGAAGTTTTCTATGGAAAATACGATCAAGCGCATCCAAACAAGGCAGAACGGTGAGGACGAATAGTTGAGGGATACCGGGAAAGGAGATAGATTAACGGTACTGGGAAAGGAGGCAAGAGATAACTACAGACATAACTGATCATATCGGCGGGCTGTCGGCCAACGAGGTGGCGGCGCGCAAGGCGCGCGGTGAGGTCAACGCTCCTCCGCCGCCCCCCGGTCGCACCTATCGCCAGATTATCCTTGAAAACGTCTTTAGCTTCATCAACAACGTCTTCTATGTCCTGTGCCTGCTGCTGGTGCTCCTCGGACGTCCGTTCGACGCCATCCTCCCGTTGGTAGTAGTGCTCGCAAACGTCGCCGTCAGCATTTTTCAGGAGGTGCGCGCGAAACGCAAGCTCGACAAGATCGCCCTGTTAACCCGCCCAACGGCGATGGTTATTCGCGACGGTCGCGAGCAGAGCGTCAACCCCGGCGAGATCGTCCGCGGCGACTTGCTGATGGTCGGTCCGGGCGACCAGATCGTCGTCGATGGCA
Organism: Actinomycetota bacterium; assembly: GCA_030867425.1. Taxonomy (GTDB): domain Bacteria; phylum Actinomycetota; class Rubrobacteria; order Rubrobacterales; family Rubrobacteraceae; genus Rubrobacter_F. The sequence goes on from JALZFJ010000091.1 coordinate 2,062, forward strand.
CGGTGGTAGGCGATGGGACGATGGAGGTGGATGAATCGCTGCTCACCGGCGAGTCGGACCTGGTTCGTAAGCGGGCCGGAGATCAGGTCTTCTCGGGGAGCTTTTGCGTTACTGGCAGCGCCCACTTCGAAGCACAACAGATCGGTGCGTCCAGCTTCGCCAATCAGATTACCGCCGGTGCCCGCGCCGAACGTCATGTGGTGACACCGTTGCAGCGTGAAATCAACGGGATTATCCGGCTGATGATACTGGTGGCGGCATTCCTGATGGTGGTGTTGACCGTCAGCGCGATCGCGGTGCGCGACCCGTTTGTCGAGCTGGTCGAGAGGTTGGTGGTGGTCATCGGCCTGGTGCCGCAGGGGCTGCTGCTGGCGATCGTGGTCGCCTACGCGCTCGGCGCAATGCGGGTCGCCGGTCAGGGCGCGCTGGTACAGCAGACGAACGCCGTCGAGTCGCTGAGTAACGTAGACACCTTCTGCCTCGATAAGACCGGCACGCTAACCACGAACCGCCTGCAGGTGCACGATATTCACCCCTTTGACATTAGCCGCGATGACCTGCAAAAGCGGCTAAGTAATTTCGTCGCCAGCGCGACGACCACAAACAAGACCAGCGAGGCCATCATGAAAGCGCTGCCGGGAGAGAAGCAACCGGTGATCGACGAGGTGCCTTTCTCCTCGGCGCGCAAGTGGAGTGCCCTCGTCTTTGACGGCCAGGAAAAAGGCACCTACACGGCCCCCGCGGCCGCAACCGACGCTACGACTCCTCCCCTTCCCTCCCCTACCAACAACTCACTCCGGGGCGTGTATGTGCTGGGCGCACCGGAGATGCTGCGCTCACACCTTCGGCAAAGCGCCGACCTGGACGGGCAGGGAGATGAGTGGGCGGCACGCGGGTTGCGGGTGCTGCTCTTCGCCTACCAGCCGGAGCCGGTCACGCTACACGACGGGGACGATCAGGTCCGCGACCCGCAAGGGTTGATACCGCTTGGTCTGGTCGGCCTGACTGACGAACTACGTCCCAAGGCCTACGAGACGCTCACGGCCTTCGCGCAGGCTGGGGTAGATCTCAAGATCATCTCAGGCGACAACCCAGAGACCGTCAAGGCACTTGCAGTGCAAGCTGGGTTCGACCCGCAAGCAAAGTTAATCTCCGGTCCGGAGCTGGACCAGCTTGAGGACGGCCAAATCGGCACGGTAGCGGCCGAATACGGCGTCTTTGGGCGGATCACCCCTCAGCAGAAGGAGCGGCTGGTCCAGG
>JALZFJ010000119.1 GCA_030867425.1 Actinomycetota bacterium
TGCGGTATACGGAGATGCCCGTGAATTCCACCTCCTTGCCGGTCGGAGGGATGCCCATGTACTCTCCCTGGTGGGTGGCACGGGCCCTCCAGCGAGCCACCACCTTATCCCCCTCGGCTATGAGGTCCTCTATGGTGCTTACCACGTCCGGGAAGCCTTCACGGAAGTCAGCTGCCTCCTGCCTGGCAGCCTCGACGTGGTCGGCGACGAAGAGCTCTTGTGCGGCGTCGAGGTTGCCGGTACAGGTCCAGAGTTCTTCTTGCTCCCGGCGTACCAGGGCCTTGTTATCTTCATAAGTCATCGGGCTGCTCCTTCCTAAGCTGGCTTTCCCGAGGGGTCGTGTGATCCCATGAATGATGCCACCCCACTGTTGCCGACACATCCTCCGGGGATCTTCTCACAGGATCCGCACTATCATCTACTTCATTTTGGGGGCCGAAGAGTCTTTACTCCACGTGGAGGGCTGCCGCCGCCCCTACTCTCACCGAGCTGCCGAGAATAGGGATTGGCGGAAACCCGCATAGCACCGGTCCTAACACATAAGCATCCGAAAGGGTGCACAAGGGCTTCCGAGAACCCGCCTTGTCGGCAACCAAGCACAAGCGATTCAGTGGCAGCGGGGGCGATGAAGCTGTCCGGTCTAAGGCGCTCTCTGTCACAACGCTACCCCCGAAAATAGGTTTGGCACTTTGGTGTTTGACGTCTACTGTTGGCTAGAAGCCATCTCATAAATACCTGTTGGAAGTTGCAGGAGTTAGCCTACAAGCGTCAGACCAGCTTCTAATCTTCCCGTCGGTCGCACACGTAGTCGCGGGAGGGGTCGTAGTCCCGCCCGTCCACCTCTCCTATCCGCGGTCCGTAGAGGTGCACCGAGATCGCCGTACTCTCGCTCAGGTTGTTCCCTACCCGGTGGATGCCCCCGTCGCCGGGCTGGACCGTCGAGGCTCCGTCCTCGCTGCTCCACGACAGTTGCCAGACCTTCTTGAGGCGGGCGTGATCGGGGCGCGAGCGATCGTCCAGGCGCTCATAGTGCTCTTCGAGCACGGACCCTATGGCACAGCAGTAGGCTCCCCAGGAGGAGTGGTCGTGGATCTTAGTTCGGGTTCCTGGAGGCCAGACAAAGACTTGTAGAGAGAAGGAGCCATCCTCTGCATCGAGGCGATGGGCCACGTACCAGTCTTCTCTGCTCCTCGCCTCTTCTAAGAGGGGGAGGATAAGCGAGTCCAGAAAGTTGGGGTTTTTCACCAGATGAGCCAGGAAGGTAGCGGCTTGCTGCAGGGCCAGCTCCGTGGGAAGTTCTCCGATCTTCCGTAGTTGGATCGTGTCCGGCGTGAGTGAGGTCGTCATGGGGTTCTCCTCTCTATTAGTGGACAACGCCCTCAAAGCGTTCCGTCTTGCCCATATCGTGCTATCCGTGCCTTCTTGCTCCCAGCGACAACCCAAACAAATCCGCAAACAACCACCCAAACAATGGCGTGTTACGATGCCATCAAGCGCCATGAGGGCAGGAGAAAAGGGAAATGGACGCCGGCACTGACCACTTCTTCGGGGATCTACTCCGACGCTACCGCGACTCGGCCAACCTTACCCAGGAAGATCTGGCCGCTCGTACAGGCCTCACCCCACAGGCCATCGGCCTGCTCGAGCGCGGGGAGCGGCGTCGTCCTCACAGATACTCTGTGGGAAAACTGGCGGAGGCCCTGGAGCTTACGGGTTCGGAGCGTGCCCAGTTCGAGTCAGCAGCGCGCAGCTCCTCAGCCCGCCCCACGACGGTCCCGCTCTCCCACGACAACCTACCTATACCGCTCACACCCTTGATCGGGCGCGACGAAGAAGTGATGACGGCAGCACGCCTCCTGCACCGCGGGGAGGTGCGGCTGCTGACGCTGACCGGTCCAGGAGGGGTTGGCAAGACCCGGCTGGCCGTCGCGGTGGCCGAGCGCTCGCGCGGCGAGTTCGCAGACGGGATGGTCTTCGTGCCTCTAGCTCCCCTGCGAGATGCCGCCCTACTTCCTTCGGTCCTCGCCGAGACGCTTGGAGCCAAGGAGGTGGCGGGACAGGCACTACAGGAGACCTTGACCCGGCATCTGCAAGATAGGCAGGTGCTGCTGGTTCTCGATAACTTCGAGCATCTCCTGACAGCTGCTACCATGGTTGGCGAACTTGTGGGGAGGTGTCCGTTGCTGACGGTGCTGGTGACGAGCCGGGCGCCGCTCCACCTCGGCGGGGAGCACCAGTTCCCCGTGCCTCCGCTGCCCCTTCCCGACGCGGCGCCCCAGTCACCGACGGACGGCCTGCAGCAATCACCAGCGGTAGAGCTCTTCCGCCGGCGCGCTCAGGCTGTCATGCCCACCTTGGAGCTAAACGTCACGAACGCGACCGCCGTGGCACAGATCTGCCGAAGACTGGACGGGCTGCCGCTGGCGATCGAGTTGGCGGCGGCGCGGGTCAAACTGTTTCCCCCGCAGGCGCTGCTTGCACGGCTGGATCGCAGCCTACAGTTACTTGC
>JALZFJ010000133.1 GCA_030867425.1 Actinomycetota bacterium
TGATGTACGGCATAGACGGAAGGAGCGACCTCACCGAGGAGACCCTGGACCACCTGGAGGGCTACCGCGGCTCGCGGCCGGTCCGGGTGGGCAACGGCGCCTACGACCAGCTGCAGCTGGACATCTACGGCGAGCTGATGGACGCGGTCTACCTCTACAACAAGTACGGCGACCCGATCTGGTACGAGCTGTGGTCCCACCTGCGTGGCTTGATCGACTGGGTCTGCGACAACTGGCGGCGCGAAGACGAGGGGGTCTGGGAGGTCCGAGTCGGAAGGCGGCACTTCGTGTACTCGAAGCTCATGTGCTGGGTCGCCGTAGACCGGGGCTTGAGACTCGCCGACAAGCGCTCGTTCCCTGCCGACCGCGAGCGGTGGCTGAAGGTGCGCGACGAGATCTACGAAGAGATCATGGAGAAAGGGTGGAGCCCTAAACGCCAGGCGTTCGTGCAGGCCTACGACGACGACACTTTAGACGCCTCGAACCTGATCATGCCGCTGGTGTTCTTTGCGGCCCCCAAAGGTCCCAGGATGCTCAGCACACTGGACGCCATAAACCGGCCGCCGAGGTACGATGGTCTGGTCACAGGCGGCCTCGTCTTCCGCTACGACGTCGAGATGTCGGCGGACGGCCTCATGGGAGAGGAAGGGACGTTCAGCCTGTGCACGTTCTGGCTCGTCGAGGCGCTCACGCGCGCGGGCCGGCTCGAAGAAGCCCGGCTCATCTTCGAGCAGATGCTCGGCTACGCCAACCACCTGGGGCTCTACGCCGAGGAGATCGGTCCCCGCGGCGAGGCGTTGGGAAACTTCCCTCAGGCCTTCACGCATCTGACCCTCATCAGCGCCGCCTTCAACCTCGACCGGGCGCTCGGAAGGCGGAGCTAGCTGCATGCGTTCAGGAGAACCGACAACACACAACAAATGATAGACGCCCCGGTTTCGCCGAAGAGGGGCTTGGTTCGCCGGCGAGAAGTACATCCATTCCAAAAGGAGTTACGCGATGAAAGCAGTAGCCGTTTTTCCAGGCAAACCCAACAGTATTCACCTGGCCGACCTGCCGGAGCCAAGCGTCGACGATGTCCCCGACGGACGTGGCGTCTTAGTGGAGGTGCTGCGCGTGGGTGTAGACGGCACGGACAAGGAGATCAACGATGCCGAGTACGGCGACGCCCCCGAAGGCTACGACTTCCTGGTCACCGGCCACGAGTCTTTCGGGCGCGTGCTGGAGGTCGGACCCAACGTGCGCGGCCTTGCCCCCGGCGGCTACGTGGTGGCGACCGTCCGCAGGCCCGGCTCAAGCATCTACGATCAGATCGGCGCCTACGACGTAACCACGGACGAGACCTACTACGAGCGCGGCATCAACCTGCGGCACGGTTACCTGACCGAACGCTTCGTCGATGACCAAGAGTACATCGTCAAGGTGCCACCCGCTTTGAAGGGGGTCGGCGTGCTGCTGGAGCCGACCAGCATCGCCGAGAAAGGGATCGAGCAGGCCTACGAGATACAGCGTCGCCTCAAGGTCTGGCGACCGCAGCGCGCCGCTGTTGTCGGCGCCGGTACTCTGGGACTCCTGGCGACGCTCATCCTCCGGCTTCGGGGCCTAGAGGTCACGACGCTGGCTCGCACCGAGCCCCCCACGCTCAACAGCAAGCTGGTGGAGGCGCTGGAGGCACGGTACGTGAGCACGCGCAGGGTGCCTCTCAAGGAAGCTGCCGAGGCATATGGACCGTTCGACATCATCTTCGAGGCTACGGGTGTAAGCATCGTGGCCTTCGAGTGCATGGAGGCACTGGGCAAGAACGGTGTGTTGGTGCTGACCGGCATCAGCGGCGGGGATCGCATGGTGGAGGTGCCTGGGGATCACATCATGCTGGACTTCGTGCTGGGCAACAAGGTGGCAGTGGGCTCTGTGAACGCCAACCGCGCCTACTTCGAGAGGGGCGTGCAGGACATGGCTCTGTCAGAGGCGCACTACCCGGGCTGGCTGGAGAGGTTGCTGACCCATTGCGTGCAAGGACTCGACAACTACCAGGAGATGATCCGTCTTTTGACCGAGGAGAAGAACGCGGTCAAGGTGTTCGTCGAAGTGAATAGCCGCAGTTGAAATCGAATCCCGAAACGCATCTAACGGAAGGACCAATGAACCAACGATTTATAAAGCGGATGCTTAAGAAAGCCTGATGCCCGAGATATCTTTATTCGGGGTGCTGGTGATGCTAAGCTATCGTAGAACCGACCGAAGGCTTCATGATCGTAGAGATCCGGACACCCCGGCTCCGCTTGCGCCCCTACACCCTGGAAGGGTGTAGCTGCTAGACAGAACCCGCTGCGCGTTTGTCTGCCGTATCGGCGAACAATTCGTTTATCGTCGCCTCTAGGAAGGTGACGGCTGT
>JALZFJ010000090.1 GCA_030867425.1 Actinomycetota bacterium
ATGTCGGCCTGCTTGAGGGCCGGGGCGTCGTTCACCCCGTCGCCGGTCATAGCGACGATCTCGTTCTGGGCCTGCAGGCTCCTGACCAACCTGAGCTTGTGCTCGGGAGCTACCCGCGCGAAGACGCCCGTGCGTGCGGTTTCCTCCCGCAGTTCGTCGTCGGAGAGGTCTGTGATGCCGGTGCCGGTCAGGGCCGAGCCGTCCGTGGCCAGGCCAAGCTCTCCCCCGATCGCTGCGGCCGTACCTGCGTGATCGCCTGTGATCATCTTGACCGTGATGCCGGCCTGGCGGCAGGCCTCGACCGCTTCCACAGCCTCCGGTCTGGGCGGGTCTATCATTCCCTGCAGGCCGAGCAGCCTGAATCCTCCCTCGACGTAGTTCTCGCCGAGCTCCGGTATCTGCTCCTCGAGCCGCTTCTCGGCGAGCGCGAGAACCCGCATGCCCCGCGTTGCCATCTTCTCGACCTGATCCAGCACCCGCTCTGTATCCGCCGAATTCCCGGACGACTCGCAGCGCCGGAGCACGACCTCGGGAGCACCCTTAAGGTAAATTACTTGCCCGCTCCCGGCGGTCTCGTGCAGCGTCGCCATGTACTTGCGCTCGGACTCGAAGGGCACGGCGTCGAGGCGTCTACGCTTCCGGCGGGCCTCTTCCACCCCGATGCCGAGCTTCTGGGCAGCGATGAGCAGGGCGACTTCGGTTGGGTCGCCGGTCATGCGCCACGCGTCACTCTCGCGTTGCAGGGTGGCGTCGTTGCACAAAACGCCTGCGAGCAACAGCTCCCTCACGTCGAGGGGCGCTTCACCGAACTTCGCTCCATCTTCGTCCAGGAGATCTCCCTCGGGGGCGTAGCCAGCGCCGGTTACGGCGTAGGCACCCTCGGTGGTCACGAACTCCTCGACCGTCATCTCGTTCTTGGTGAGGGTGCCGGTCTTGTCCGTGCAGATCACGGTCGTCGAGCCCAAGGTCTCGACCGCCGGGAGCCTGCGGATCACGGCACGCCTGCTCGCCATGCGCCTCACGCCGATGGCGAGCGCGATGGTGACGATGGCTGGCAGCCCCTCCGGGATAGCGCCCACCGCGAGCGTTATCGCCGCTAGCGTCGCCTCTACGAGAGGGTAGCCCCTGAGCATCCCCACCACGAAGAGCACGGCTGCAATGATGACGATGGCGAGCGTAAGCCACTTGCCTACAACCGCCAGCTGGCGCGTGAGTGGGGTCTCTACGGAGGTCGTCTCGTGCAACATCGAAGATATGCGGCCGAGCTCCGTGTCGTTTGCCGTGGCGACGACGACGGCGGTTCCCGTCCCGTAGGTAACGTGTGTGCCACCGTAGACCATATTGTTGCGATCGGCGAGGGGCGTCTCCTCCACCAGCGGCTCGATACGCTTCTCGACCGGGACCGACTCTCCGGTGAGGGCGGCCTCGTCGACCTTGAGGCTACGCGCCGAGACGAGGCGCATGTCCGCCGGCACCCGGTCGCCGGAGGCCAGCTGCACCACGTCCCCGGGGACGAGCTCAGCCGCAGACAACGTGGCCTTGCCACGATCGCGCAGCACGGTAGCGGTCTGGGGAACCATATCCATGAGGGCCTCGATGGCCTGCCCGGCCCGGTATTCCTGGACGAAACCGATGATGGTGTTCAAGACCACGACGCCTAAGACCACGAGCCCGTCCACGACCTTGCCCATCAGGACCGCCAGGGCTACGGCGCCGAGCAAGACGTAGATCAGAGGATCGTTGACCTGGCGCAAGAGGATGCGCCAGGGGCCGTCGCCCTTGGCCCGCCTGAGTACGTTCGGTCCGATGGCCTGCAGTCGCATTCCGGCCTCGTTGCTGCTTAGGCCGGCAGGCGAGCTTCCGAGGGACTCGAGGACCTCCATGGAACCTCTCGAGTGCCAGGGCGAGCCAGGCGACTTGGTACTGACCTCGTTCTTAGGGAACATCTTCTTCTTTACCTTCTCCGACGCTGTGACCAGAGAAACGCACCGCTTTGCCAAGCCTTCGAGCCTTCTCGCCCGTTCGCGCAACGGCATCTCTGTACGTGGCGTGTCTCGTTCCAGTTCGGACGATCCTAATACACGTGCCGGTACGTCGCCAATTTACCAATGCTCGTTACGAGTGCGGTTCGCGTCCTAGGCAGTACGATTATCAGTTCCCCTAAGCGACCACCCGGGCCATGCCGCTCTCCCCGCCGAACCGGATGTTGCCCGATCCGGTCCCCGAACGTCTCTTTCAGCACTTCCAAAGCTTCGTTGTGAGGAGCTTACATCGTTATGCTCTCCTACTTTGGCTGGCATGTGAGTAAGAGGTTAATTATCGGACGGGCCACTCTTCCTGATCCATCTTGACCAATCGCCCTATCAGAACTGACCAGCGCGACAGTGTTCGCCGCGTCCATCAGGACTTCTGCTTTTGGTCGATACTTGTCAACCAGATGGTACATTTTGCTCAAGGCATCGCGATCGGTTCAGAGTACAGTAGTTGACAGCGACGAGGTGCTAGGTTTTTGAAGGCCTCGATCGGCACGAAACCTCATCGATAAGAACTACGAGGTGGCCCGCCACCTGCTGGACGAAGAGGTAAAGCGCCGGGCAGGAGAGGCTACGAAGAAGCGGGCATGAAAGACTCGTGTCTTATGTTCGAGGTGCCGGCGTGAGCAAGCCGTCTTCGCCAAAAGCGCGGCGCGGCGAAGGCCTTGTCCCGTAAGGAGGTGGGCCAAGCGAGCGTGACGGACGAGACAGCCTTGGTCGAGGGGCTGCTTCACTCCGAGGCCTACCCGTGGCGGCTGGCGGCGGTGGAGCTGGTCGAGACGCACGTCTCTTGGGTCTTTTTGAGCGGAGACCGCGTCGTTAAGGTCAAGAAACCCGTCAGCTACGGCTTCGTCGACCACATCACGCTCGAGTCCAGGCGCCTGTCCTGCGAGGATGAGGTCCGGCTCAACCGCCGCCTGACGGACGGGGTCTACTTGCGCGTGGTGCCCATCGTGCGCGGAGCTGCTGGCTACCGCGTCGATGCGGAGGGGACGCCCGTCGAGTGGGCGACGCTGATGCGCCGGTTGCCGGCGGAGGGGATGCTCGACGCCCTCCTCGCAGCGGGGACGATTCCTCCGGGCTTGGGCGACCGGCTCGCCGAGCGGCTGATCCCCTTCCACCGCAACGGGGCAGCCTTTTGCGAGGGTCCAGCGGACGAGGTGGCCGCGGAGGCGAGCGCGGTCGTCACGGAGAATCTGACGGAGCTCGAACCCTTCACCAGCGAACCGCTCGGACCGGTGCAGCTCGGGTTGGTCGCCGA
>JALZFJ010000160.1 GCA_030867425.1 Actinomycetota bacterium
AGTCAAGACGCCGAACCTCGTATGGCTCCGAGGGCGGGGGACCCAATCTGACCTTGCCGGTCTGGGGTGAATCGCTAGCCTAGAGCAGGCGTAGGGCTTTTCTCTTTCGGCCCGAACCCGACAGCTAACCTCGCAGGCGCTGAAGGAAGGGACAAGAGATGTACTTGCCGGTTGGCCGGCTGACTATCTTCGTGGCTGAGCCGGCGCCCTTTGAGGGTGGTTTCACGGTCTGCTCCTCACTCTATCAGAGCCAACAGTATGCGCCTTGCCTTCGGCGCGGTCTTTGAGATGTCGCTAGCCATCTTGGGACTCTTGCACTTCTGGACATATCATGTAGCGAGTAACATCGTTATGGACAGGAAGCGCAGGAATTACCGAGCCGAGCGGGAGCGCCAATAACCAAATTGATGAACTCGCAGAAACGTCGCATAGATCAGTTCAAGGGCTGGTTGCTCAAACTTCGCATCGAACAAGTAGGGGGGCCGGAAGCGAAGGAGGGGCAGACCAGCCAACACTCCTGGTGGCAAGTGGTGTGCCTAACCGGCGTGGACTACTTCTCCACCCTGGGCTACATCCCCGGCATCGCGGCACTCGCGGCCGGGGCCCTCTCGCCCATAGCTACCCTGCTCATAGTGCTGCTGACCCTCTTCGGGGCCTTGCCGATGTACCGGCGCGTCGCTGAGGAGAGCCCGCACGGGCAGGGTTCGATCGCGATGCTGGAGACCCTGCTCTCGTTCTGGAAGGGCAAGCTTTTCGTGCTATGCCTCCTGGGGTTCGTGGCTACCGGCTGGCTGGTAACCATCACCCTCTCGGCGGCGGACGCCACGGCCCATATCGTCGAGAACCCGTTGGTGCCAAGCTTTTTTGAGGGCCACGAGGTCGCTATCACCCTCGTGCTGCTGGCGCTTTTGGGAGCGGTCTTCTTCAAAGGCTTCAAAGAAGCGATCGGGATTGCGGCTGTCGTAGTCGCGACCTACCTGCTTTTGAACCTCGTCGTCGTGGCCGTCGGCTTCTACGAGATGGCGACGAGCTCCCAATTCGTCGTCGACTGGCAGAGCACACTGTTAACGAGCTACGGCGATCCGTTGACGATAGCCCTTGCATCACTCCTGGTGTTCCCGCAGCTGGCCCTGGGGCTCTCGGGCTTCGAGACCGGCGTGGGCCTGATGCCGCTCGTGCGCGGGGATGCAGAGGACAGCGCAACGAATCCCACGGGGCGCATCCGCAACACGCGCAAGATGCTCACTACTGCCGCTCTGATCATGAGCTTCTACCTGATCACTACCAGCTTCGTTACGGCCGTGCTCATACCTTCTGAAGAGCTCCAGGAGGGTGGCGAAGCCAACGGGCGAGCACTCGCCTACCTGGCCTACGAATACCTTGGTCCGGCCTTTGGCACTGTCTACGACCTCGGTACCATCACGATCTTGTGGTTCGCGGGTGCTTCGGCGATGGCGGGACTGCTGAACATCGTGCCCCGCTACCTGCCACGATACGGCATGGCACCGGACTGGGCGCAGACGGTCAGGCCACTCGTGCTCGTCTACACCGCCGTCGCAGTCATGGTGACGATCGTCTTCAGGGCCGACGTGGACGCCCAGGCCGGGGCCTACGCCACCGGCGTTCTGGCGATGATGACCTCGGCGTCCTTCGCCGTGTCGCTGGTCTCCTGGCGTAGGGGATCGAAGGGAAGGACGTTTGCCTTCGGGCTGGTCACCCTCGTGTTCGTGTACGCCCTCGTGGCCACCGAGGTACAGCGACCCGACGGTATCGTCATCTCCTTATTCTTTATCGGCGCGATCGTCGCCACCTCCCTGATCTCGCGGGTAACCCGCTCGACCGAAGTGCGCCACGAGCGGATCGAGATAGACGAGACAGCCCAGCGGTTTATCGAGGCGGCAGCGGCGGGCGAGGGCGAACTGCACATCGTCGCCAACCGGCGCCAGATGGGTGACGAGCGCGAGTACGCTGAAAAGGAGAGGGAACAGCGCGAGGACAACCACATCCCGCTCGGAGAACCGATACTTATCCTAGAGGTCGACGTGGATGACCCTTCGGAGTTCGAGGACGTGCTCGAGGTGAGGGGCGTGGAGGTCGGCGGATACCGGGTGATACGCCTCCAGAGCTCGGTCGTACCGAACGCCATCGCGGCCTTCCTCCTCTACGTACGCGACACGACCGGCAAAAGGCCGCACTGCTACTTCGGTTGGACGGAGGGCAACCCGATCGTGTACCTTATCCGTTACCTCCTCTTCGGCGAGGGCGACACCGCCCCCGTCACCCGCGAGGTCTTGCGAGAAGCCGAGCCAGACCCTAAGCACCGTCCCGCCATCCATGTCGGTGGCTGACGACCCACGCCGCCTGTAGAAAGTGGCTAACGGCCAGGTGCAGAATTGCCCCGCCGGAAAGTCGCGAGGAGGGATGATCTCGTGGCGCACTACGACTCCACGCGGAGGCTCGTGGCCCTTGCCCTGTTGGGGCTGTGCGTGATCTCTCTGCGCCTGGCGTGGAGAGTGTCCGGGGAGTTCCCGATCAACCTCGGCACCCCGGCTCTCGCCCAGCAGGACGGGTGCACGCTCGTGACGCCCGTAAACGGACGCGGCAACCAGGAGACCGAGCCTTTCGAGAAAAGGGGACAGGCCTTCCGGCTCGTCTTCGAGGCCAGCAACCCCAGCGAAACCTAGGGGTACGCTCTCTTCAACGTGATCGACGAGAGCGGCCAGATAGTGCTGCTCTCCTCCCAAGACCTCTCCCGGGACGGCTCGGACCGCATCGAGGGCAGGCGACCTTCTCCAGCGGTCCAGGCGCCTATACCGTCGCCGTAGCCTCGCAATCGGCCGATTACGTCATAGACGACGAAGGCTGCGGCGCCTCCGCCGGCCAAGACACGGCCATTTCGCAGCCCACGAGCCGGTACGACGCTCGGCAAGAAGATAGCGACCTACTCCTGGAGGCTGAGGGCCCCACCGAGGCTCCCGTGCCCGCATGCCCGGCAGCGGTTGCCAGAGGAGTACCCGGTTGCGGAAGGTGATCTCTGCCGCAGGTAGCCCCGTGGTTCCTGCTAAGCGAAGGCCACGCCGCCGGAGCGGCGCGGGTCCGCGGCGGCCTCGAAGAGGCCCTCTGGGGTGCGGCGCACAGCGTTGACCCCGCCGAAGAACATTGAGGGTTCGTCGTAGGCGAGGACCTGCTCGTAGGCGGAGAGGTCCGCCTTGCAGGCGCCGGCTTCGTAAGCAAAGAGGTTCCCTTCGGCGTGAAGGCGCGGCGCGTAGACAGCGGTCTCTAAGGGAAGCTTGAAGTTCACCACGTTCACGAGGGTCTGCATGATGGCCGTGGGGATGCGGGAGGCACCGGGCGAGCCCAAAGAGACGAGGTCGCCGTCCGGCGAGGAGAGGATCGTCGGGCTCATGCTGGAGATCAGGCGCCTCCCGGGCTCTAGCGTGTGGAAGCCCTTGGGGTTCAGCTCCGGCTCACCCAGGACGTTGTTCATCGGGATACCGGTGCCGGGGACTACGATTCCCGAGCCGTAGCCCATGCTCGCGGTGATGGAGATCGTGAGACCGGTCTCGTCCACGCAGGAGAGGTGGGTGGTGTTAGGAGAACCGAAGATGCGTGCCCTTTGGGCGTCGACGTGTTCCTCGCCCGTCAGGCGCTCCGCGACCAGGGCGTTCTCGGAGATCTCCGTGTAGGACCGCTCCCGGTCCTCGAGGGCATACTTCATGGCCCCGGCGAGGATCTTGGCGAAGTCGGCCTCGGGCAATGCGGCAAGGTCGTAGCCGGAGATAACGCGCATCATCTGCGCGAGCGTGGGTCCTCCGGCGGAAGGTGGGCCGTTAGTGTGGACGGTCCTACCGGAGTAGGCAAAGGAGAGTGGCTCCCGGACGATGGCCTCGTAGGTTGCGAGGTCTTCTTCGGTGATGATGCCGCCCTCGCGGAGGATGTAAGACGAGATCCTCTTCGCCAGCTCCCCCTCGTAGAACAAGTCCGCCCCCTCTTCTCCTACGGCCTCCAAGGTGTCGGCAAGCTCAGGGAAACGAACCTCTTCACCGATGCTATAAACCCGGTTCCCGGTGTAGAAGTTCTTTCTAGTCTCGTCGGTAAGCTTGAGGACCTCTTCCGCAACCGCAAACCACATGCCGCTAGTCTTGCAGAGCTCGAAGCCCTCGCGGGCGAACCTGATGGCCGGGACGAGCGTCTGGCGGAGCGTGAGCCTGCCGTGCCGCTCGAGCAGGAGCTCCCAGCCGCGCAAAGAGCCGGGGACGGCGCAGGAGGCGGCCCCGACGATGGATTTCACGCCCGCGCCGTACTTGAGTATTACGGTCGTCGGGCTCCCCCCGGCCCCGAAGGCGGAAGGCGGCAGGCCCTTCCCCGGCATGCAGTCGTAGTAGTCGATCAGCTCCGCCCCGCCGGGGCCTCCATTCGCGCCTACTACGTCCTCCGGTTGTCGGACGAGCGCGAAGCCGCCGCCGCCGATGCTGCTCAGGAGAGGCTCCGTGACGGCAACGGCAGCTGCGGCGGCGACGGCGGCGTCGGCGGCGTTGCCCCCGGACCGGTACACCTCGGCGGCAGCCTCGGCAGCGTAGAGGGTGCCTGCAGAGGCCGCGAAGCTCGTTCCTTCGGAGAGATGCCCGGTAGATTCCATTTAGCTATGATACCCCTCAGGAAGGGCTAACGGAAAGGGCATAGAGCTTTGCACGAAGAAGGTGCGGACGAGACCAGGGTAGAGAGGTTGCCGCGATTCAACACGGCCTCGGAGGAGGAGATCCGGTCCGCCGCGGTCGCGGACGTCTACTTTCACCGCACTATGGAGGTCTTGCGCGCTCGCGGACTAGAAGATACGCCGGTCCACATGGAGGTCGCGTACAAGACCTCCGACGAGGACGATTGGTTCGTCGTCGCCGGCCTCGACGAGGTAGCCGGGCTCCTAGAGGGGACCGACGTTGATGCGCGGGCGGTACCGGAGGGCACGATCTGCCGTCCCAACGAGCCTATACTCACCCTCTCAGGACCCTACGGAGCCTTTGCCACACACGAGACGGCCATCTTAGGCTTCCTCTGCCAGGCTTCGGGGGTGGCCACCGGGGCGGCGCGGTGCAAGCTGGCAGCGGGTGAGAAGCAGGTCATCTCGTTTGGGGCGAGAAGGATGCACCCGGCGATCATGCCCATGATCGAGCGCGCCGCATACCTCGGCGGCTGCGACGGCGTGGCTGGCGCTTTGGGCGCCGAACGCATCGGCATCCCCGCCACCGGCACCCTCCCTCACGCGCTAGCCCTGGTCCTGGGCTCGACCGCCGAAGCCGCCAAAGCGTTCGACGAGATCATCTCCGAAGACGTGCCGCGCACCATCCTCATAGACACCTTCGACGACGAGAAATTCGGAGCCCTCATCGCCGCCCGAGCTATCCCCGACCACATCTACGCCGTCCGGTTCGACACTCCCGGCAACCGCCGCGGCGACTTCAGGGACCTCATAAGTGAGTGCCGCTGGGAGCTCGACCGCAACGGCTTCGAGCACGTCAAGATCTTCGCCTCTGGCGGCATAGACGTCGAGTACATCCTGTACCTCAACCCAGTCGTCGATGCCTACGGGGTGGGCGGCGAGATCGCCTCTGCACCAATGGTCGACTACTCACTGGACATCGTCGAGGTGGACGGTGAAGACCGCTCCAAACGTGGCAAGCGCGGCGGCAAGAAACGCCTCCTCGTGCTAGAGGACGGCTCCCGCAAGATCGCGCCGGCCAAATCCGAAATCCCACCTGGAGCGAAGGACCTCCTACAACCTTTGGATGAGCTGTACGCCTCCCCGCCGGACGTTTCGGCTTTGCGTGAACGGGTCCTAGCCCAACTCGAAAGCGGCGACTACGGGCTGTAAGGCGTTCGACGGGCCCGATTCCTAAGGGTCCAAGACTCTGTCGTCCTGATGCCGCCCAAGGGCGCGGGCTTAGCATCCGGTGATCTCCGCCATCATGGTCTCGGCAAGTGCCCGCTCGACGCCGAAGACCGTGCGCGGGAGTTTAGCGGTCTCTGGTTGGCCCATAAAACCTCCCTCTCCCGATCAAGTCCCCTTCGAGACGATGACCAGATAGTAGCTGCACTCGCCGTCACCGATGTTGTCGAACCGGTGTGAGACATCGGCCTCAAAGTACAAGGCGTCCCCTTCTTCGAGGAGATACTCCTCGCCCCCGATAACGGCTCTCAGGCGTCCCTTCTCCACCGCCACGTATTCCTCCACGCCCCGGCGGTGCGGCGAGAACTCGCCAGATGTGGACCCTTCGGGAACGACGTTGAGGACGAACTCGATGCCCCGGTTCTCAAAGTTCGGGGAGAGGAGCTGCCGCTCGAAGCCGGTCTCTGGATTGTGCATTACCATTCGCCTCCCGCGGGGCACCACCACGACCTCGCGCTTCTCCTCCACACCCACCAACTGAGAGAGGGTGACGCCCAACCCTTCTGCGACCTTGGCCGCGACCACGAGCGTCGGGTTCTTCTCACCCCGCTCTAGCTTGGAGATCATGGCGCGGCTCACCCCCGAACGCTCCGCTAACCCCTCCAGAGTCAACCCCCGCTCGCGGCGCAAACCCCGGACGCGAACCCCGAACCGCTCAGAAGCCGCCTGATCCTCGACTGTAGGATCGTTCCTTGTGCTCCCGTCGTCCATTTGGTAGAAGGTATTCTACCATGGTAGAATGCTTGGGGTATTTGGCCGCAGGGGCACCGTTCGTCGTTGCTGGGGTAACGATGGTCTGGTTGCGGTGGCCGGCGGTGTGGTCGGGGGTGGCGGCGCTGGTCGCGGCGCTCGCGGGGGCGCTCTTGTACCCTGGCTTGGGAGCCTCGAGGTTGGCTGGCGCGTTCTTTGACGGGTTCGGGACCTCGGGGAAGGTGTTGTACGTGCTCTTCGGGGGGCTCTTGCTCTACAACTTCCTGTTGGTAGGCGGGGCTGTTGGGAGGGTGTCGGAGTTCCTCGGGCGGTTGGAGCCGGAGAGGGAGGCTTTGGCACTGGTGGTCGTGGTAGGGGTTGCGCCATTCTTCGAGTCGGTGACGGGGTTCGGGGTCGCGGTGGTGATCAGCGCGCCGATCCTGCTCGCGGCGGGTTTTTCGCCTATTAAGGCGGCGGTTTTGGCCAGTTGGGGGCAATGCGCGGTGCCATGGGGGGCTTTGGGGATAGGGACCGTGGTCGGGGCGGATCTCTCCGGCACGACCTTCGAAGAGCTCTCCGACGCAAGCGCACTCCTGAGCCTGCCCCTCTTTCCCGTCTACGCCGTCGCCGCCGTGGCGCTCGCGGGCGGGTGGCCGGGCATTAAACGCCGGGGGGCTGAAGCCCTGTTACTCGGGCTCGTCGCTGGTGTGGGGACGCTTCTGACGAGCTTGCTCATCGTCCCGGAGCTCTCGGGCGCTTTGGGGGGACTCGCAGCGACGGGGATATTTCTCGCCGTCCGGCGACACAGGCTCCGTGAGCTCGACGTCCCGGTAACGTCGTTCTTGCCCTATGCGCTCCTGCTCGCCCTACTAGCGACGGCGAACGGTCCCGGTCCCGTGAAAGGATGGTTGTCGTCTTTGGGACCTGCGTTCACGGGGCCTGGTCTCGCGCTCTTTCTCTCGGCAGTGTTCGCGGCAATTCTGCTCGGATTGGGCGACAAGATGGCCTTTTCTGCTATTCGACAAACCTTCTGGCAGTGGTTGCCGACGGCGGGTGCGGTGGTGACGTTCGTGCTGGCGGGGCAGGTGTTAGCGGCTTCGGGGGCAGCGGCGACGTTGGCGGTGGGGGCGGTGGCGTTCGGCCCTCTCTACCCGGCTGTGGCGCCTGTGATCGGTGCTCTGGGTGGGGCACTCACCGGGTCTAACGCGGCATCGAACGCGCTGTTCATGCCCTTGCAGGTCGAGGCGGCGCAGAGTTTGGGGAACCCGGAGGTCCTCGTGGCGGCCATACAGAACGTCACCGGCAGCCACGCTAGCATGATCGCACCGCAGCGTCTGGTTCTAGCCGCGACCGCCGTCGGGATGCTCGGGCGCGAGGGCGAAGTCGCTCGCGCGGCGCTCCTGCCGGTGGCTGGCTCGGTAGTAATCCTGGCCCTCCTCGGTACGCTCCTCGGAGCCTTTTAGCCGGCTACTGTCAACCGTAGGCCTCGGGCTGGCGGTTGGCGAGGGCGGGGAACTCTGTCCGGAAGCGGTCGAGGTAGTCGAGGTCGAGGGTCGCGAGAGCATAACCGTCGCGGTCGGGGCACGTGGCGAGGACCATCC
>JALZFJ010000177.1 GCA_030867425.1 Actinomycetota bacterium
TCGATTGAAAGGACGCAAACTCGCCACCAACATACCCGCTTGAGGCTACCGCAACTCGATGAGCATATACGAGATAGGTTGTAAGCAGTTCGGTGAATAGAGGCAACACGCCCCTTATAAGCGCAAGCTCGTCATCCTTTACCCTCGACAGTGCCTGAGATTCAGTCTTACACTTGAACCGGCTCTGCTTTAACTAGATGAGTGTTGTGAGGATGTTAGGCCCACAGCTCCTTGATGCGCCCCTGCGGCCTCCCGAGCAGCCTGTTGACGTAGAGGCCGTAGGTGTAGGCGGTCACCTTCGTGGCGATCCTCATAACCAGCCCCACCAACGTGCTCGCCAAGGTCTCGCCCATCCCGAACGTACGCTTGAGCGCCGCGAAGCACACCTCCACCTGCTGGCGGATCGCCGGCCTCCGGTCTGCCCGCTCGGCCGCCAGCAGCACGCCCACCTCGGCCAGCTCCTCCTCGAGTCTTGCGCCGCGGTAGGCCAGGTCCCCGAACAGCCTGCGGGCGACGCCGTCCTTCTCCTCGAGGCCCGCCCCCGCCAGGAGCTCGCGCACCAGGAGCACGTCCGCGGCGTTGGCGGCGGTCAGCTCGTAGGAGAGGGGCACGCGGTTAGTCGAGCAGAGCAGGTGCAGCTTGACCCCGTAGACAGCGAAGGAGCCCACCTGGCCCATCCGGCGCCCTCGAACCCCGCCGACTGACACTCTGCTCAACGGGCGTTCGATCGCAGAATTCCCGATGCTACACTCGATGTCTATGAGGGACGCTTACGGCCATGACCTTGCGTACGTTCACGACGCTGGGTTCGGTGACCTCGCGCGTAGCGCTGCCACGGTCCTGCTGAAGGCTCTGACGGAGAGCGGCAGAGACCACGGACTGGTCGTGGACCTGTGCTGTGGGAGCGGTCTGCTGGCTCGGGAGCTCTCGTCCGTCGGCTACGAGGTACTGGGCATAGATATCTCGAGGGCGCTGCTCGCCCTGGCGAAGGAACGGGCGCCTGACGGCCGCTTCCGGGAGGAGTCAATACTCTCCGCGGAGATCCCTGAATGCGTCGCTGTCGCCGCTACCGGGGAGTGCTTCAATTATCTGTTCGACGAGAGCAACAGCCGGGAGGCGCTTCACTCGCTGTTGCGCCGGATCCACACAGCCCTCGAACCAGGCGGGGTGCTAATTTTCGACGCCGCCGAACCGGGCCGTGTTCCCGGGTCAGGGCCCCATCAAAGCCACGCGCAAGGCCAAGACTGGGCGGTTCTCGCAAGCGCCGAAGAAGACCGGGCGCACGAAACACTGACCCGCGAGATTACGACTTTCCGCAAGGTCGGCGACCTGTACCGGCGTAGCGAAGAGACCCATCGGTTGCGCCTGATCCCAACCCACGACCTGCTAGACCAGCTCCAAGGTCTCGGCTTCAAGGTCCAAACGTTCCATCGCTACGATAACCTCCAACTCCCCCCGGGACTCGTCGGCTTCCTGGCACGTAAGACACCGTAAACGCACCTCGGACCATCCGTCGCTCCTTTAGTCGGGACCAAGGTTTGGATAGACTCTTTCCTGCACTGCCAAACCACGCAACACTCATCCACAGGCACCGGAGAAGACACCACCTGACGCGAACCGCAGAGCTGGTGGCGTAGACTGGTTAGGCGATGACCTAGTGGCCTTCGATTTCGCCCTAACCGCCCAGGAAGGTCTGGAAGAGGAGGAACACGTTCAACGAGACGATCAGCGCCACGACCACCGTGGCTACGGCGGTGGTCGCGCGGCGGTTGACCAGCCCTCCCATGAGGTTCCGGTTACGGCAGAAGATCAAGAGCGGGATAAGCGCGAAGGGGATGCCGAACGAGAGCACGACCTGGCTAATGACCAGCGCGTAGCTGGAGTTGACTCCTATGGCGAGGATCGCCAGGGCCGGAGCCATCGTGATCAAGCGCCTCAGCCACAGCGGGATGCGGCGGTTTATGAAGCCCTGCATGACGACCTGCCCCGACATGGTGCCGACCGAGGAGCTGGAGAACCCGCTGGCGAGCAACGCAACGCCGAAGATGGTCGCCGCGTTGCCGTTGACCAGCACGCGCAGCTGCTCGAAGGCGAGGTCTATGTCTCCGACGTCGGTGAGCCCGTTGGCGTTGAAGAGGGCGGCGGCCAGGATGAGCATGCTGGCGTTGATGGTCCCGGCGATAGCCATGGCGATCACCACGTCTATAAGCTCGAAGCGGAATATCTTCTTCTTCTCCTCCTCGGTCCGTCCGACCACCCTGCGCTGGGTGAGGGCCGAGTGCAAGTAAATCACGTGCGGCATCACCGTCGCCCCGAGGATGCCCGCGGCGAGCAGCACGCTCTCGGTGTCCGCGAACTGCGGCGTGAAGAGCCCGGCCAGAATCCGGTCTGCCTCCGGCTGGGCGTAGAACATCTGGAAGGCGAAGGCCAAGACGATCACCCCGACCATACCGGAGATCGTAGCCTCCAGGGGCCTGAAGCCGCGCCGCTGCAACTCCAAGATCGCGAAGGCCCCAACCGCAGTCAGCAGCCCGGCCGGGAACAGGGGTATGCCGAAGAGCAGGTTCAGAGCTAGTGCTGCGCCTATGAACTCCGCGAGATCGGTGGCCATGGCGATGATCTCCGCCTGCACCCACAGCCCTAAGGTCACCGGCCTCGGGAACCGCAGGCGGCAGACCTCCGGCAGGTTCTTGCCCGTGGCGATACCGAGCTTCGCCGACATGGACTGGATAAGCATCGCCATCAGGTTGGAGGTAAGGATCACCCACAGGAGCAGGTACCCGTATTGGGCCCCGGCCGCGATGTTCGTCGCGAAGTTACCGGGGTCCACGTAGGCCACCGCCGCGATGAACGCCGGCCCTAGGAACGGCCACAAAGCGCGCAACCCCTTGCGCTCACCTTTGAGCGAGCGTTCGGCCGCCCGCGCCACGGCGCTCTCGCCCGGCAGGATGCTCTCGACGGTCTTAGTAGTTTCGGCAGGGCGTTCGCTCATCAGAGCCCTTCTAGACGAGTTATTAGCTATGGCTAATACTAGTACACGCCAAAACTAAACGTCAAGTGAGTTTATTCTTGTTCTATTGATTCGAGTCAGTTAACATGATCGGAGATGAACGATACAGAAGCGACCCGACCCTACTCGTCTTCGGTGGGGGACTACGTCAAGGCCATCTGGGAGGTCGCCAAGGCGGATTCGGCCTCCACGAAGGACGTCGCCGATCGGCTCTCTAT
>JALZFJ010000211.1 GCA_030867425.1 Actinomycetota bacterium
CGCTCGACCTCGGCCAGGTTGTGCGAGGAGAAGAAGACGGTGCGCCCCTCGGCCTTCGTCTCGCCGATTATCTCCAGAAACTCCTCCTGCACCAACGGGTCCAATCCCCCAGTTGGCTCGTCCAGTATAAGAAGCGGCGGCCTATGGAACATGGCCTGCACGAGACCGATCTTCTGCTTGTTCCCCCGCGAGAGCCGGCGCATCGGTCGCTTGAGGTCCGCCTCGAGCCTCTCGGCGAGCTCGTAGGCGTAGCGAAGGTCCCCCACTCCCCGCAGCCGCGCGAAGAACCGTAAGAGCCTCTCGCCGGTCATCCGGTCCTCCAACGCGAACTCGCCCGGAAGGTTCCCGACCAGCGTCCGGATGGCAACGCTCTCTCGCCGCGTGTCCATCCCGAAGACCTCCGCTCGCCCGCCGGTGGGCCGCAAGAAGTTCAAGAGCGTCCGTGTGGTCGTCGTCTTGCCTGCCCCGTTCGGGCCCAAAAAACCAAAGACCTCGCCCTCGTCCACCCGAAGGTTTACGTCCTCGATGCCGCGGCTGCGGCGACCGTAGGTTTTGCTGAGGCCCTCAGTTCGTATAATGGCGCTCATCGCTTCTCCTTGCTCTCTTTCTCCAAGCGCGCGAAGACGGCGGGCAGCTCCTTCTCCATGAAGACGTAGATGTCGAGCATCTCTTCGAGGCCGCGCCGCGCCTCAGGGTCGGAGGAGTTCAGCATCTCTAGCCCCTTCTCGGCCATCCGGCGCATAACGTCGTGCCAGGCCCCGGTTTGTTGCGGAAGTAATCTCAGCACTCTCCTGGTCTGCCAACCCTCTCGATGATACCGGTCTGCACGAGCATGTGCGTCGTGATGCTTATGGGGCCCCGGCTTGTCTAAAAACAGCGCGTGACTCCACCAAAAACAATAGGTCCTTCGCTGATTTTAGTTAATACTGAGACTATCGAAGATCGTTTGGGTGCGGGAACGAGCTTCGTCGGGCGCTGGCCATGGAGCCGGCGGGGTGGTTCGAGTTCTTGGGCGACGGTCGGAGGGTTGGTGTCTAGCCACCGAACAGGCGGGCGAAGAAGCCGCGGTTTTTCATGGCTTTAAGTTCGGCTTCGAGCCGGGTTCGTTCTTCGGAGAGGGAGGATCTCTCTTCGATGAGTTCTACCTTCTCCTGGACGAGGCGTTCGCGTTCGGACTCGAGCCTGGCTTTCTCCTCTTCGAGGGTGGAGATGGTCTTCTCTTGCAGTTCGCGCTGGAACTCGATGAGGTTGAGGCGTTCGATTTCGGACCAGAGGCGGTCTATCTCCGTGCGCGCCGCGTCCCGCTCCCTTTTTACCTCCTCGATTTGGCGGGTGCGTTCCTCGAGGCGCGTCTTGTAATCCTGGCCCTGCTGCAGCAGGCGTTCGTAGCGCTCGAACGGGACCGCCGGCAGGCTTGAGGAACCGGCGCCATAAGAGGTCTCGTCCCCGATCACCTCCCCCTCGAAGATCTCCTCTTCCTCCGCCGCGCCAGACTCGTCCGCGCCGGAGCCCAAGGCCCGCGCCAACTCCTCAACCTCCGAGAGCAGGAGGCTGTAGCCGCCCCGGTCGGTTCGCTCGGCGCTCAAGCGACCCTCGGCCATGTAGCGCCGGACTGTGCTCGCCGACCGGCCCAGGATCGCCGCCGCGCCGCCGAGCCCGATGCGCTCATCCCTGACCTCCCTGGGGTCCATGTAGGCATTCTACTGTCCGCCGCAAGGAAGGGCCAGTACAGAGGTTTCAGCCGTCGGATATCAGCCGGCGGCTCTGCTTTCGTAGGCTCCGCTAGGAGAGCCGCCGGAGGACGCGGGTTTCCAGGACATGCCGGAGCACGGCGGTCTCAACCCTTTCCTGCTGACACCCAAAACCCGATTCCTGGGGCCTCTAGGCCCTAACGACCTCTCCGTTCTGAACCTCGACCGGTATCTCCGGTAGGGGTTGCTGCGCAGGCCCGTTCACGACCGCTCCCCCGCTCGACGGGTCGAAGACCGAGCCGTGACAGGGGCAGGCGAGTTGGCCGTCCCTGTAGCCTACCGTGCACTGTTGGTGCGTACAGATGGCCGAATAAGCGACGAAGTGGCCGCTTTCGAGATGGACCAGGACCGCAGGTCCCCCGTCCTCTACGTCGGTGAACTCGATGGCCGAGTCCTGAGGCACGTCCGACTCCTGGGCGATAGCCGTTCCGCTCTCGACCTGAGCAACGGTCTCGCCGCCCTCTGACGCTTCCGTGGCACCACCGACGTCGCCTTTGGTCTCCTCGCCATCGGCCTCTTCTTTGTCACCACCTCCGCCGCCGCAAGCGGCGAGAACCGTCGCGCCAGCGACGCTCGCGCCCAAAGTCGCTCCAAAACGGATGAACCTCCCGCGCGAGATATGCTCTTCGGCCAAAACATCCTCCTCAAGATAGTTTTTTCGCGGTCACCTTCGCCGCACAGCTACACACGAAACTATAACTACCATATACGCGAGGTTTCGGACCCCGGTTCGTCCTTCCGACTCTCTCGGCACCGAGAGTGCGTAGAATTGAGTGGCACTGTATCCTCGGTTAGGAGGCTTCGTTGAATGGCATGGCGTGGGTGAGAATTTTGATCGGCGCAGTGTGGCTGAACGGTGCGGCGGAGAAGTTTCTGAACCCCGAATTTCCCCAACAGTTCGCCACCAGCCTCGGTGTCGGGGGATTCATCTCCCAGGCGCCGCCGTGGTTTCAGAACATAATGCAGAGCACCGTGGTGCCGAACGCTGAGACCGTGGCGCAGCTCATGCGCTTCGGGGAGTTGGCTTTAGGGCTGGCGCTCGTCTTCGGCCTCCTCACCAACCCGGCAGCGTTGGGGAGCATCGTCCTGAGCCTCATAATCCTTCTTTCCCAGGGCGGCGTCCGACTCGGGACGGGTGTCGCGACACCGGAGTTCCTTAACGTGAACGCACTTATCGCCCTGATCTCGCTCGTCATCCTCCTCAGCCCGGCAGCGAAGGCTCTCTCTGTAGACGCTGCTCTCGCGAGAGGCCGGCCGCGACTCGCCCCGCTACTAACGAACCGCCGCGCCCGCAGCGGTCGCTGAGCGTAACAAGCACAAGTGGTCAGTTTTTGTCTTCGCTGATGCCTAAAACCTACAAAAACGCCGGTACGGCCTCCCTTCTTATGAGGTCGGCGAGGTACTCGCGTTCGCGCACCGTTGCCCAGCGGTCGCCGCGCACCAGGACCTCGGCGGGGCGGGGCCTCGAGTTGTAGTTGGAGGCCATCGAGAAGCCGTAGGCGCCGGCTCCCATGAGGGCCAGGAGGTCTCCTTCGGCGGCGTCGGGGAGGTTGCGGTCCTTTGCGAGGTAGTCGCCGCTCTCGCAGACCGGGCCGACGAGGTCGGCGGGGATCGCCGCGGCGCCGTCTCTCACGGGGCGTACCTCGTGGTAAGCGTCGTAGAGGCTCGGACGTAGGAGGTCGTTCATGCCGGCGTCGGCGACCAGGAAGTTCTTGCCGCTGCTCTGCTTGCGATAGATCACACGCGTTAGAAGCGCCCCTGCGTTCCCGGCGATGTAGCGACCCATCTCGCAGAGTATATTCGTACCCGTGGCCTCGAGGGTGGGCCGGATGGCATCGACGAGCTCCTTGGGGCTGGGGACCTCTTCGCCCTTGTAGCGTATCCCTAAGCCCCCGCCGATATTGAAGTATTTGATGTCGAAGTCGCGACGCTTGAGCTCGCTTACCAAGCCAGCACTCTTTTCGACGGCCTCGACGTAGGGGGCGAGTTTAGTGATCTGGGACCCTATATGCTGGTGCACCCCGAGGAGGTCCACGTACCGGTACTCTTCCACCCTTTCGGCGAGCGTGAGGGCCTCATCCACGGGGATGCCGAACTTGCTGCCGCCCTGACCGGTCGCGACGTGGGCGTGGGTGTCCGGGTCGACGTCGGGGTTGACGCGCAAGGAGACGCGGGCCCTCTTGCCGTGGCGCGCGGCCAGGTGTTCGAAGTGCTCGAGCTCCGAGGCCGATTCGACGTTGAAAAGCAGGATGCGCTCACCGAGGCCCGCCATAAGCTCGTCCTCGGTCTTGCCGACCCCCGCGAAGACCACCTTCTTGGGATCGAACCCGGCCCGCATCGCCCGGTACAGCTCGCCGCCGGAGACGATGTCCGCGCCGGCCCCGAAGGAGGCCAACGCCCGCATTATCGCCAGGTTCCCGTTCGCCTTCGCCGCGTAGCAGACCAGGTGGTCCAGGCCGGAGAAAGCCTCGTCCAGTTCCCTGTAAGACCTTGCCAGGGCTGCGTAGCTGTAGACGTAGGTTGGGGTTCCGGCGCCCTTCGAGATCTCGTCGAGGGCGACGCCTTCGCACCGAAGGCCGCCCTCCTCGTAGGAGAAAGAGTCGTCCAAGGTGTACCTCCTAGTCT
>JALZFJ010000229.1 GCA_030867425.1 Actinomycetota bacterium
CCCCACGGGATCCGGACCGTGGTATCCGAGCTTCCTAGCCGTCTCGAAGATTCGCTCCCTCAAAGCCTCAGAGAGTTGGTCCGGGCGGTTGTAGGCGTTGGAGACCGTCATCGGGGAGACACCAACCACTTCGGCGATCCGTGTGAGGGTCACGCGTCGCCCGCCGGCACCTCCCGAAGATTCGTTCGCTTCTGCTATCTTGCGGCCCACGATGTCAATGGTATACTACTTTAACGTTAAAGGTTTATCGTTAAAGATGTCCGATGAAGGAGGATCTTGCAGGTAAGAGGCAGCAGTCAGGTTGAGCGCAAGAGGGCGGCATTGGCGCTATTATGCGTGGCGCAGTTCGTGGACGTCTTGGACGTGAACGCGGTGATAGTCGCCCTGCACTCGATCGGGCAGGACCTCGGGTTCTCGCAGGCGGGTCTGCAGTGGGTGGTTACCGCCTACGTGCTGTTCTTTGCGGGCTTCTTGCTCCTGTCTGGAAGGGTGGCGGATCTGTGGGGCAGGAGGAGGACCTTCGTCGCGGGGCTGGCCTTGTTCACGGCGGCTTCGCTTTGCTGCGGGCTCTCGGCTTCCCCGGAGATTCTGGTAGCGTCGCGTGCTTTTCAGGGGCTAGGGGCGGCGATCACCGCCCCGGCGGCGCTCTCCATCATCACCACCATCTTCGCGGAGGGCTCAGAGCGGAACCGAGCCGTGGCCGCCTGGACGGCGGTGGCCGCCGGGGGTGGGGCGGCGGGTCTGCTCCTGGGCGGCTTCATCACCGACGTCTTAGGTTGGGAGTGGATCTTCTTCGTCAACGTTCCCGTGGGCGTGGCGGGGATCGTGCTCTCCTATGTGCTTCTCCCCGAGAGCCGGGACTTCTCGGCCTCCCGCGCGTTAGACCTCCTAGGGGCCGGAACGGTCACCGCAGGGCTGGTGCTCTTGGTCCTGGGGCTCACGCGGATCGAAGAGGCGGGTCTTGGCTCGCCGCCCACACTGGCGACACTCGGCCTCGCCGTCGTATTCTTCGGGGCCTTCGTATTCGTGGAGCGACGCGCCGCTGATCCCTTGGTCCCCTTGGGGCTCTTCCGCGTGCGCGCGTTGGTGGGGGCGGCCCTGGTCGCCTTCACGCTCACCGCCGCCACCGCCCCGGTTAGCGTGCTGGCCGCCCTCTACCTGCAGAACACTTTGGGCTACTCCGCGTCCTTCGCAGGCCTAACAGGCTTGCCATTCAGCCTCTGCGTGATCGCCGGTTCCGTGTTAGGAGGTCGAATTGCCGGTCGCAAGGGCGGCAGAGCAACAATGTCCTCGGGGCTCGCGGTAGTGACGGCATCAGCGCTTGTCACGGCTGGCATCACGCCCGAGAGCGGCGTGGGTTACGTGCTCGCGGGCGCAACCCTTTCCGGGTTGGGCCTGGGGTGCGCTTCGGTTGCTTCCACCGCTCGTGGAACCTCGGCAGTGAAGGAAGGAGATCGCGGCCTGGCCTCGGGTTTCATGAACACTTCCGCGCAAGTGGGAACAGCGCTTGGGCTAGCCGCTCTCCTCAGCCTCGCGGCGGCCCGCACCGTGGCCTTGTCCAATGGTACAGAGCCCGGAGTCGAGGCGCTGGTGGCGGGCTACAGGTTCGCGTTCTTGGTCGCGGCGGGTGTAGCATCGCTCGGCGTGGTGGCCGCGCTGTACTTCTTCCGCGAGGCCAAAGTGCTCTGCAAACGATAGTCGTGCCCTTGACCATGTCGAGCACGAGCAGCTGACGCTACCCTACCGACATACCGACTCCGAATAGGGTCGCCTGGCTCCGCTGCTCCCACCTGCCTAGCAAAGAGCCCGCCCCTTTTCGTCCTGCCCTCAGAGGCGCACTATTACGCTGATAACCACGAGGACGGCGAAGGTGATGGCGAGGGCGTGGTGGCCGGTGCCTCTACGGATGCTCTCACCAACGCAAAGAGTTCTCGGGGAACCAAAGTCTAGAGCATACAAGGGTCAAGGACTAGAGGTAGAGGTCGCTAGATATGAAGTTGCTCGATGGCTCAC
>JALZFJ010000234.1 GCA_030867425.1 Actinomycetota bacterium
CTCCAGGATCTGGAGCAGGATGTTGAAGACGTCCGGGTGGGCCTTCTCGATCTCGTCTAATAGCAAAACCGAATACGGCCTTCTGCGCACGCTCTCGGTGAGCTGTCCGGCTTCCTCGTAGCCCACGTAGCCCGGAGGAGCACCCACCAGCCTACTGACCGTGTGCCTCTCCTGGAACTCGCTCATGTCTATGCGCACCATCGCCGCCTCGTCCCCAAAAAGTGCCTCGGCCAGCGTCCTCGCAAGCTCGGTCTTGCCTACGCCGGTAGGCCCGAGGAAGAGGAAGCTGCCAATCGGACGGTTTGGATCTGCAAGCCCGGCCCTGGCCCGACGGATGGACTCGGAGACCGCGGAGACCGCCTCTTCCTGACCGACGACCCGCTCGTGAAGCTGCCTCTCTAGCCTGAGGAGTCGCTCGCGCTCTTCTTCGGTAAGTTGGGAGACCGGGATACCGGTGGCCCTGGAGACCACCTCTGCTATGTCCTCGGCCGTCACCTCGGCCGCCGGCTGACGTCCTTGGCGAGCCTCTTGGAGCTCGCCCCGCAGCTCTTCGATACGGTTTCTAAGCTCTTGAGCGCGCTCGAAGTCCTCGGCGACCACTGCCTGGTCCTTCTCTCGCTGGAGGTGCTTTATCTCGTCCTCGAGTTCTTTGGTATCTTGCGGCTTGGTCTTCGAGCGCAAGCGCACCCGGGCCGCTGCCTGATCCATGAGGTCTATGGCCTTGTCCGGCAGAAAGCGGTCCGCGATGTAACGGTCGGAGAGTTCGGCCGCCGCGATAATTGCCTCATCGTTGATCTTAACCCGGTGGTGCGCCTCGTAGCGGTCCCGAAGGCCGAAAAGGATCTGTATGGTGTCGTCGACCGTGGGCTCGCTTACAAGGACCGGCTGGAAGCGACGCTCGAGGGCGGCGTCCTTCTCTATGTTCTTGCGGTACTCGTCCACGGTAGTGGCCCCTATACAGCGTAACTCGCCCCTGGCGAGGGCGGGCTTGAGCATATTGGAGGCGTCCATCGAGCCTTCCGCCGCGCCGGCTCCCACGACCGTATGTAGCTCGTCGATGAAGATTATCTGCTCCTCGGGGTTCTCCCGGATCTCGTCCATGACCTTCTTGAGGCGCTCCTCGAACTCGCCCCGGTACTTGGTCCCGGCTACCATGCCCGAGAGATCCAGGGCCAATACCTTCTTATCGGTTAGGGTTTCGGGCACCTCCTCGTTTACTATCCTCTGGGCGATGCCCTCGACGATCGCAGTCTTGCCCACGCCGGGGTCCCCTATCAGGACCGGGTTGTTCTTGGTCCTCCGGCTGAGAATCTCTATGGTCGTCTCAACCTCTTCGCCCCGCCCGATCACCGGGTCCAGCTTGCCTTCACTTGCCATCTGGGTGAGATCGCGGCTGTACTCATCCAGCGTGGGCGTGGAGCTGGCCTGCCCTCGTGCAGCGCCGCTGGTAGTGTCGACCCCTCGCACGACCGCTCCCCTGAGCTTGGTGTGAGAGACGCCGAACCTTGCGAGTAGTCGTCCGGCCTCGGAATCTTCGTCTCTGGCCAGCGCCAGGAGGACGTGCTCGGGTCCGATATACGAAGCTCTCAGAGCCTGCGACTCTTCGTAGGAGGAGAGCAAGGCTCGCTTGGCATCAGGTGCCAAAGAGGGAGAAACGTCCGTGCGCACTCCCTTGTTGGCCTCCTCCTCGATTTGTGCCTTAAGGGCGTCCGGATCCGCATCTACCCCTTCGAGCACCCGCCGCGCCACTTCGTCTTCGAGCACCGCCCATAACAGGTGCTCGGTGTTCAGGTCGAGGCTCCCCCACTCGGCAGCCTGCTGGGCCGCCCGTTGCAACATCTCGCTCGTGGAGTCGCTGAAGAACTGCGTTATGTCCACCTGCTCCGCTCCTGACCGCTGAGGCGCCGCTCCCCCACCTATAGGGGCTCTACGGAGTCCTTCTGGGGCGTCGTCAAAGAAGCGAGAGAAGAAGTCATCGAAGAGGCTACCTCCGCCCCCAAAAGGCGAGCGGCCTCCGAAGGGTGCACGCCCACCTCTAGCCTGAGCCGCGTGTACCTCGCAGAGATACTCGGTCCTCGGAGGTTCTCCCGGAACTACGCGTCTAATCGTGGTTACCGCCGGCCTTATGCCGCACACGTCGCACATTCTTCTGTCAGCCACTTACCTCACCTCCTATCAGGAATTATCCACAAAACCTCCTCTTGCGTCGACGTTTCGAAGTGGAAGTGCGAAGCGCCGACGCAAGAGGAGCCGGGGCATCCTTGCGGCCCCGGCTCTTAAGGGCCGTCTCTAAGGACGGCTTTTGCTTCGCGGCGACTTAGCTACTGGAGCCCTCGCCGCTAGGGCCCTCGATCTGGATGCGCCTAGGCTCCTGTACCGCCGCAGCGCCCTCAACCGTAACCTCTAAGACGCCATCCTCGTAGCGGGCGTGGATCTTGCTCTCGTCTATGCCTTCCGGCAAGCCCAGGCTGCGGCTGAACGAACCATACCTGCGCTCCCTGACATAGTAGCCGCCGCGCTCCTCCTCCTGCTCGGCCTTGCGCTCGCCAGAGATGGTGAGCACGTTGTTCTGCAGAGTGATGTCTACGTCCTCCTGCTTGACGCCGGGCAGCTCGGCTCTGACCACCAGGTCCCCGTCCTTCGTGCTCACGTCTATGGCCGGAGCCCACTCGGTGATCTGCTGCGCCCTCTGTTGGGCCCCCGGCCGACGCATCAAGCCGCCGAACGCATCGTCGAACATACGATTCACCTCGCTCAGCGGATCCCAGAAACCGCCCCCGCGCCTGAACGGACTTAGTGCCATCTTCCTACCTCCTTCTCTTGCCTACGCTTCTACCTCAAGCAGGGCTTGCCTGCTTTTGCTCTCCATTATACCCTGTAGTACAGTTTTTAAACAGCTTTACAACAGAATTTTTACTTTTTTATCCATTTCTGGTACAGTTTATGGGGGGTTTGACGAGTAAAGAGCTAGAGAGGTTCTATGAAGAGGGACGAGGAACGAAGCAGGCTAACGACCATCCGGGAGGAGCGGATGTGGACCCAGGGGCGGTTGGCCAAAGAGGCTGGAGTGAGCCCGACGACCGTCTCAGGTATCGAGACCAGAAGGATTGTACGCCCACGCTTCGGCACCCTCCTCAGGTTGGCACGCGCTCTAGATGTAGATCCCCATATGCTCCTTTCTTCTTCGGAAGAGCCTTCTGGCTCAGAAGGCCCGGCCTTTCTGTCTCTGCAGTGGGCGAGATCGGCCGAGGAGGGGGAGTTCGAGCGAGAGCTTGAAGAAGCTTCCTTGGACCGACTGAAGTCTCTCGCCCGTGAGCTAAAAGAGGAGCGGGAGCGCCTTCAAAGGCTCTATGGTGAATTCCCCGAGGGCAGCAAGCAGCGGCGATTTATAAAGCGTCAGATCCGCGAAGTGTCCGCCAAGTACGGGTCGATCAAAACTTCTATGATGTTCCACTCAGAAAAGGGCGCTAAAGAGTAGGCAAGCATCGCGCCGAGCCGGTATCCGGCTCCTTTCAGCAACCGTGCAGCAACCCGAGTGAATATCCTAAAATCTTGAATAGCGCCACGCTGACAACATGCGTATTTGCGCATGTCTTGCAATTTCCAGAAACCTCTAGCAAAGTATCGTGCACCCTTCACACGGCAGAGGTCGCTGGTTCGAACCGAGCATCGCCCACTCAGAAAGCGGCTATTTGCAGGCGAAACACAGAGACGAGATAGAGGTCGCGAGTGCAGTGCCGCACTGCGGACAGGTGGTAGCTAGGGCCGTACCATACTCAGGCAGAAAGGGCGACCTTGGGGTAGACCACGTGGCACACGGGGCAGTTCATACGCTGACTTCCTTTCCGCTCAATGCTCGGCTGTCCCAGCTGACCGAGGCTCATCAGCACTGAGTGGTTCACTGCTGAGCGGACGTACCGGTGGCAGGTGCAGTTCTTTTATCAGCTTGTTGGCCTCGGCGCGTGCCAGTTCTGCCTCCGCGCCCCGGCCCTGCTGCTCGTACCAATAGATCAGCGATTGCAGGACGCGCGCCTGGTAGGGTCGCATGTCGTTGCGGCGGTAGTAATCAAGGGCGGTGTCGAGGTACTGTTTCGCACGCTCGAAGTCGCCCAGCTGCGTATACCCCTCGCCAAGAGCTTGCGCGATGAATGCGACAGTATATTCATCACCGATTGCCTCGGCGTTCTTCAGGGTACGCTCCATGTCGTTGATCGCCTCGGTGTTTCCGCTGAAGTACTGAGCGATAGCGAGTCCGGCCCGCACCTCGTTCGCTACCGCCTCCGAACCCTGTAATTCAGAGAGTTGGTCCGTGAGGAGCTTGAGGGCGGATTCGAATCCCCGCTGCGCTTCGACCAGGTTGCGCGAGTGGAGGTTACCGAGCCCCGTACAGTAGTGACCATACATTGCGCATTCCAGGCCCTGGGCCGACAGAGCCTGCTCCGTGCCCCGCTGGCTAGATTCCAACCCGCGCTGCACATCACCCATGTCCAGATAGGCTAGCGACGACCCCAGCGCTACGTCGGCTCCATTCATTACCGAATCGGTCTTGCGCGTCGCTTCATAGGCGTGCTCCACGGCGTCGCGTGCCTCCCCGAACTCCCCCAACCGTGCGTGTGCTATCGCCTTCTTGGACAGGGCGTGCGCTTCGAGCTCGTACCTGCGATACTTGCGCGCTGACTCGATCACGTACTGGAGCTGCTCCAGCGCACCGCGCGGGTCCTGGCTGATCATGCCAGACGTCATCCAGTAAGTGAACGTCAGGGTAAGCTCCTCATCGCCGAGCCGTTCCGCGATCTGGTAGCTTTCGAACAAGGCGGGTGCCCCACGCGTCGGAAAGCCGTGGGTAATGTACGTGTTGGCTATCCAGTGCAACACCCGTGCGAGGCGCGCTTCGTCGTTCAGCTCACGCGCGATCTTTTCTGCCTCCTCCAGCCGATCCACCACTTCCTGGTACGGCTTGAGCTTGAACGCGGCTCGCGCCCAGCCTAGTATCGCGTCGCAGCGCTGCTCGGGCGAGGCGTCGGGAAGCTTCGTTAGCGCCTCATAGGCATGCTCATAGTGCTCAAGGGCTTCGTTGAGCGCGTACACCTTCACAGCCTGCGCACCTGCACGCATAGAGTACTCGGCGGCGCGCTGCCACTCTTCCCCCTGCCGGAAGTGGTACGCCAGCGCTGATGCCAGCTCGCCTCGCTGCTGCGGATAGAGCTCTTCGAGCACCTGGCCCGCGCGGCGGTGCAGTTCCTTGCGCCGCCTGATCAGCAGCAGTTCGTAGGCTGCCTCCTGAGTGAGAGCATGCTTGAAGATGTACTCGAGCTCGGGGTCGCGAGCCCGCTCGCGCACCAACTCCTCATAGGTCAAGGCGTTAAGATGCGGCACGGCATCCTCAATGCGCTCATTGGGCGGTGCTTGAGCGCAGACTGTTGTCAGTGCTCGATGCGCAAATATCCTTCCTAGGACCGCGGCAGTTTGTGCCACCCGCTTCGTGTTGCCCGGCAAACGATCAATGCGCGCGCTTAGCACGCCGGCCAGCGTATCCGGGATGGTAACGTCCACAATCTCCTGTGTCGCCCGCCAGTGGTTATTCTCCCGGACGATGTGCCGGGAATCGATCAGGGTGCGGATCACTTCTTCGACGAAGAACGGATTGCCCTCTGACTTGTGCAAGATCAGGTCACGCACACTCTCTGGCAAGTCCTCAATGTAGAGCAGGTTGCCCAGAAGCTCACGAGAATGCTCAGCGGCGAGCGGCTCGAGCACGATCTTGGTGTACCGTGTGCCCAGCTTGTTGCGCGCCCTCTCGAGGGCCGACCAACTCGGCGCAGCTTTGTCGGGGCGCATGAGGCAGATGATCAGAAGGGGATGGTTCTCTACCAGCTCGGCCGTGTTCAGGAGGAGGTCGAGCGATGCTGTATCCGCCCAGTGCAGATCGTCGAACACCATCACTGTCGGTGTCATTTGCGCAAGACCGCTGACATAGTCGCGCGTTGACTTGCTGATGTGTTCGATCAGAGGGTCACCCGCCAGCCCCATCACCGTTTGCGAACTCTCTTCACTCTCCGCCCCGAGCAGGGCTTCGAGAAATGGCAGATCAGCACCGGGCAAGCCACAACGCCTGCACGCTGCTCGTAGTCTCTCGCGCACCGTCTCAGGTGCCTCACCTTCTTGGGCACTGATGGAGTCGCGGATAACCTGTCGCCAGGGATAATATGCAACGACCTGCTCATAGGAGAGTGCCCGACCCTCGAACCAGGCAATGGGGTGCTGCGAGTCAGTACTCACCAAGTTCCGGGCTTCTGCAATGAGACGCGACTTGCCCAGCCCCGCTTCACCAACCACCGCCACAAACGCTCCCTGCCCCTGGCGTACCTCCTCCACCTTCTCGCCCAGGAGCTGGAAGTCTGCATCGCGACCAACCAGCGGCGAGCTCACGCCCTCCAATCCGCGCACCTTGCCCGGCACAGCCTTCGGTGCCAGCACCTCATACGTCTCGATCGGCTCGGACTTGCCCTTCACCTCGATGGCGCCACGAGGATTGAAGTCAAAGAGCTCCTTCACAAGGTGATAGGTCTCTGCACTGATCAGTACGCTGCCAGGCCTGGCCGCGCTTTGCATACGGGCAGCAAGGTTCGTCGTGTCACCCATCGCCGTGTATTCTGTCTTGATCTCGTCGCCCACAGCGGCAAGCACCGCAAGCCCTGTGTTAATGCCGACACGCACCTCGAAGTCGACCCCGTAGTTTCGCTTGGTCTGCTTTGCGTATTCTTTTGCTTTTGCCTGAATGTCCAATCCTGCGCGCACCGCTCGTTCGGCGTCGTCCTCGTGGGCAACCGGCGCGCCGAAAAACGCAAGTACTGCATCGCCCAGCAACCTTGCGACCGTCCCCCCGTATTTAGCAACCTCGGCGTTGAGAAAGGCGAAGGCGCCGTCCATGATCTCTGCGACCTGTTCAGGGTCAAGCTGCTCGCCCATCGCGGTTGAGTCGACCACATCCGCAAACAGTACCGTCACGAATCTGCGTTCACCCTCTACTGGCCGTGGAGCTTCGAGAGAGGCACCACAATTCAGGCAGAACCTGGCGCCCTCTGGATTGGCTGTCTGACAACTGGGGCAGTTCATCTCAGCACCTCGCTCAGGAACGTGACAAATGCACTTGAAGCCTTGTTTTTAACTCTACACAGGACAATTCCTACTACTACCCGTCCCGGATTTGGACACTCTTCTCATGTATGATCTTGCCGTCCAGCAAAGACAGAGGGTCCAGACGGTGCTGCTCAGGGGCCTGACGCAGAGACCCGATATCGGCTGTGCCAACGTTGGGTGTGGGCATGGCGGTTCTCCTTCCCCCAGCGAATCAATGTAGTCACCGATATGATGGCAGC
>JALZFJ010000239.1 GCA_030867425.1 Actinomycetota bacterium
GGGAAGAAGACGTCCTCTTCTCGACGAACTTCGACGAGGAGCGTCCCCTCGAAGACTACCGTGGAGGTTCCTCGTGGGCAGACTACCCGCGCGGCATCGCCTGGGCGCTCGCGGAGAGTGGGGTCGAGGTGCCACCGTTTCGTGCTACGTTCGTGGGGAACGTGCCGCCTAGCTCCGGGCTCTCCTCCAGCGCCGCGCTCGAAGCCGCCACGGCGCTCGCTCTGGACGGGCTCTTCGGGTTCGAGATACCCAGGAAGGAGCTCGCCCTCCTGTGCCAGAAGGCCGAGAACGATTTCGTCGGCGTGCCGAGCGGCATCATGGACCAGTACGCCTCGCTCTTGTGCGAGGCCGGATCCGCCCTTCTTATAGACTGCCGCACCCTGGAGGCCCAAAGCGTCCCGCTCGACCTGGAGGGGGCGAACTTGACCCTCCTCGTCTGCGACACGCGCACGGAGCGCGGTCTCGCCGACACCGGCTACGAAGACCGCCGCCGCGAGTGCGAAGAGGCCGCTCGAACCCTAGGCATAGAGGAGCTGCGGGACGCGAAGGAGGAGGACCTCGAACGCCTCTCGGGCGAGGAGCTCAAACGCACGCGCCACGTCGTCCACGAGAACGCCCGGGTCCTAGAGGCGGTTCGTTTGCTGCGGAGGGAGGATTTCGCGGGCTTCGGCCGCCTCGTGTACGACTCGCACCTCTCTCTGCGCGACGACTTCGAGGTCTCGACACGTGAGCTCGATACTTTCGTCGAAACGGCCCGGGAATCGGGGGCTTTGGGCGCTCGTCTTACGGGGGCGGGGTTTGGCGGTTGCGCCATTGCCCTCGTCGCCACGAGCGAGGCCGATATCCTCGCGGACTTCACCCGGCGCAGGTTCGAGGGGAAAGGCTTAAAAGAGCCGGTTTTTTACGAGTTTAGACCCGCATCCGGGGCGGAAGTCGCAGGCTAGTTCCCGCGAAGATCGTAACCACTTTTCTCTGCCGAGATAGTGCTTCCGAAGGCGCAGGCGTCCCGTTTAAACGCGCCGCCTACCGGGTACCAAAATGGCATTGCAGGCAACCGTTTTAGACGGAGGTAGAGCATGGCCAACGAGTTGCAGGGACGCAAGGTAGCTTTCCTTGTCGCCCCCGAGGGCACAGAGCAGGTAGAGTTGACGGAGCCGTGGGAGGCCGTGAAGAACGCCGGGGGTATACCCGAACTCCTCTCCACCCAGTCCGGTGAGATCCAGGCCTTCAACCACCTCGACAGGGCCGATACCTTCCCGGTGGATAAGACCGTCTCCGAGGCGAGCGTCGACGAGTACGATGGTCTCGTGCTACCGGGTGGCGTCGCCAACCCGGACTTCCTGCGACTGGACCAGGACGCCGTCGATTTCGTGCGGGGATTCTTCGAGTCGGAGAAGCCGGTGGCGGCCATCTGCCACGCGCTATGGTTGCCGGTCGAGGCGGACGTGGTCAAGGGCCGGACGCTAACCTCGTTCTGGAGCCTGCAGACCGACATCCGCAACGCGGGCGGCACCTGGGTCGACGAGGAGGTCGTCACCGACCAGGGGTTCGTTACGAGCCGCAACCCCGACGATCTGCCGGCGTTCTGTGAGAAGCTAGTCGAGGAGATTGCCGAGGGTAAGCACGCGGAGCAGGCGAGGAGCGCGTAGAAGCGTCGCAGCGTAAACGAGCTATAGGGGAGGCCCCGCTTAGGCGGGGCTTTCTCGTACCGGCTACTATTCTTTAGAGGGGAGCGTGTTCGATGAAAGCCGTGGTTTTCCACTGGGTGGGGAAGCGTCGTCGCCCGGAACGCGCTGCTGAACATGATAGATCACCTCCAGACTCGAAGCCTTTCCCGCCAGCAGGCCTACACCCTCTGCAGTGTGGCCGAAGACCTGCGCATCAGCCAGACGGTGGACGTGCCAAACCTGCTTGTGAGCGCCCTGCTCCAGCTAGATATCTTCGTGCAGCGGTGCGGATGTCGTCGAAGCGAGCAGCCGCGGGAAGCCGTGGCGGAAGCGCCGGCCGCTTGTGGACCTGAGCGTCGGGGCCATCGTCTTGCTCGCCGTCGCCGGCTTCGTCGCGGGGGCGATTAACGCTGCCGCGGGCGGCGGCTCGCTGGTCTCTTTCCCCGCGCTGGTCGCTGTCGGGTACCCCCCTCTGACGGCCAACGTCACGAACAACGTCGCGGTCGCCCCCGGCTACGTCGGGGGCGCTTTAGGATACCGACGGGGCTTGAGCGGTCAGCGCCGGCGGATCGTCCCGCTGGCGATCGTGAGCGCTGTCGGCAGCCTGATCGGGGTCGGTCTCGTTCTCGTCAGCTCGCAGGGGGCCTTCGAGAGCATCGTGCCCTTCCTCGTCCTGGCCGCCTGCACGCTGCTCGCCGCCCAGCCGGCGATCGCGCGCTGGCAGGACAAGCGCTCGGGCGCCCGCGGCCGCCCCGGCGTCGGCTCTTTGGTCGGCCAGGCGCTGGTCGCCGTCTACGGCGGCTACTTCAGCGCCGTGTTGGGCGTGGCCATCCTCGCCCTCTTGGGGGCCTTCTTCGAAGATACACTGCAGCGCCTCAACGCGCTCAAGGCGCTCTTGCAGCTCTTGATCGGCGTCGTATCGGCTTTAGGCTTCGCTCTGCTAACAGACGTTGCCTGGGCCGCCGTGGCCATCATCGGACCGGCGGGCGTGGTCGGGGGCGAGGTCGGCGCGCGCCTCGCCCAGCGGGTGAGCGACCGCGCGCTACGCGCGGGCGTGGTCGCTTACGGGCTCGCCGCCACCGTCTGGCTCTTCTTGCGGTAGGACTAGCCTTTACGTGGCTTCGGGACTACCCCTGCGCTCGGCGGCGAGGATGGTAGGGGTTGCCAACAGGAGCAGGGCGATGGCGATGGGTGGGAGGAGGGCGTAGCTCCCCGAAACATCGTGCAGGACGCCCGTGGCGAAGGGACCTCCGGCGGTGGCGAGGGCTACCAGGGTGAACTGGAGACCCATAAGGCGACCGTAGAGCGGTCCGCTAAAGTGGCGGCCCATGACCACGGCGCGCATCGGCAGGACCGCGCCGAAGGAGATCCCGAACAGACCAACGTACAGGTAGAGCCACAACCGCTCCCCCGCATTGGGCAAGAGCGCTCCCGAAAAGGCGAGCATAAGGAAGATTGTCGCGATGATGAACGAGGGACGCACCCGCTCCCCGAGCACCGGGAAGAGGAACCGCCCCGGCAGGCCCACGAGCCCGACGAGCCCCGCCGCGAGCGCCGCCGTCCCCGCCGAAAGTCCCAGCTCCTGCAGGTAGGCTACCTGATGAAAAAGCAACGCGAAGGTCGCTGTAAGCCCCAAAACGTAGGAGACGCTCACGAGCCAGAAGGTACGGTTTGTGTGCCGGAAGCTCGCCACGAGCGCCCTGTAAGTCTCTACGAGGTCGAGCCTCTCGCGGCGTGCCTCCTCCCGCGGGCGGTCCCTCAAGAAGACGATCGCCAGAGCCCCGACGGCCACGAGCATCACCGCCGCGAGGACGAGCGTGGCGCTCCGCCAGCCCATGCTCTCGACCAACCGGTGCGTGAGGGGGATGAAGGTCGGAGCCGAGAATCCCCCTACCAGGGTGAGCACCCCTATCGCCTTGCCGGTGTTCCTTCCCACGAACCACTGGTCTATCGTCACGTAGGCGGGCTCGTAGAAGGTACAGGCCATCGCCGGTCCGACGAGCAAAGCCCACGCGAGGAGAACCTGCCACCCCTCCGTCGCTGTAGAGAAGGCCGCGAGCCCCGCTGACCCGAGAACCGCCCCGGCGAAGAAGATCCGTCGCGAGCCCGCCACGTCGCACAAAGTCCCGACGACTGGGGCCAAAGCGCCCGAGGCTACCACCCCGAGCCCAAGAGCGCCGCTCAGGAGAGCGCGGCCGAACTCGCCCCCGGCGGCATCCTGCCCGAGCAGAACGCTAAAGGCGTAGTAGGTCGTGCCGTAGCCGACATTGGCGATCGCCGCGAGGGCGAACACGACGACCCACCGGTACCGCCCCTCCTCCCGAGTGGGTTTCGATGGTTCAGTGGCCGTGACCGCCGTGCCCCCCGTGGCTCGGACGGTACCTCTTGCCGGGCAACGCGCCGCCCTCGGTCCGCCGCACCACCCCGGGCTCGTGGGCGCTCTTCTCTGCCCGGTTCATCGCGTTCGATAGGGCGGCGGGCGTCGTTCTGAGGTTGGGCATGTAGTAGACCCGCTGCGCCGTAGTTCCGCATCCCGGGCAGACCGCCGGGTTCCCGGCCTCCTCGAAGGAGCGACGCTCCTCAAAAGACCCGCACTCTCCGCAGAGAAACTCGTAGATCGGCACCTGAACCTCCCGTTGACCGAGGGTTTCGTCTTCTGTGGATTCCCATGCTATCAGTTCCCTGAGAGAGGGGTATCGGGGAGAGGGAGGCGAGTTTATAAGGAGATACCAAAAAGTGGTGGTTGGAGGCGGTATGGGGCCTCGAAGCTCGGGGCGTGTCTAATCGGGAGGAGGAGTTGTGGCTGAACCCCTTTTCAGGGTGGATCTTGGCAAGTCTATGGCGGACCAGGAGGTGCCCGGGCACAACCGCTGGCACCCGGACATACCGGCGGCGGCCTCGGCCGATCCTGGCACGGACTTTCGCATCGAGTGCCTGGATTGGACGAACGGCCAGGTCGGGAACAACGACTCGGCTAATGACATCCGCGACATGGACCTCGACCAGAACCACGTCTTGAGCGGCCCGATCCAGGTAAACGGTGCCGAGCCAGGCGACGTCCTCGTCGTGGACATCCTGAACATGGGGCCCTTCCCCGGAGCGGAGACGGAGTGGGGCTACACCGGCATCTTCTCCAGGGAGAACGGCGGAGGTTTCCTCACCGATCACTACCCCGACGCCCACAAGGCGATCTGGGACCTGAGGGGCGTCCACGCTACGACTCGGCACATCCCGGACGTCAGGTTCGTGGGAATCCAGCATCCGGGTCTCATCGGCTGCGCTCCCTCGGCTGAGCTTCTGGCCCGATGGAACCGCCGAGAGCAGGCTCTCATAGACACGATCCCCGACCGGGTGCCCCCGCTTGCCCTACCGCCGCTCGCCAACAATGCCATCCTGGGGACCCTAGACGGCTCGGAGTTCGACCGGGTGGCCAGCGAGGGGGCCCGGACGGTTCCCCCACGCGAGCACGGCGGCAACGTCGACATCAAGAACCTCACGATCGGGTCCCGCGTCTACTTCCCGGTGTACGTCGAGGGGGCGAAGCTCTCGTTGGGCGATTTGCACTTCTCTCAAGGCGACGGCGAGATCTCCTTCTGCGGCGCCATCGAGATGGCGGGCTTCATAGACCTTGGAGTGGACCTAGTGAAGGGCGGGATGGAGAGGTACGGTATGACCCGCCCCCAGCACATGCCGATGTTCCAACTCAGCCACATCGAGCCCCGCTACTCGAACTATCTGGTCTTCGAGGGCATCTCTGTCGAGGAGGATGGCGAGCAGCACTACATGGACGCGCACGTCGCGTTCAAACAAGCCTGCCTGAACGCCATCACCTACCTCAAGGGGTGCGGCTACACCGACCAGCAGGCGTACATCCTCCTAAGTGCAGCCCCGATTGAGGGCAGGATCAGCGGGATCGTCGATATCCCAAACGTCTGCTGCTCCCTATACATCCCGACGGAGATCTTCGAACGGCCCATCTTCCCGCAGGACGTCCCCACTCGGACCCCGCGCGAGGGTACCCTCGCGACCGAGAGCTAGCGTAGCTCGCAGGGTTGCCTCAAGAACCGGTCACCCTGCTCTCGCGAAGTTTGCCCGTCCTTGTAAGGGGTAAAGAGTGTCGGACGTTTACAGAACGCTGCCAGAGGAGGATAGATGCCGCAACGGGTCGAATCGAGCGTCGTGGTAGAGGCCCCGGTTTCCAGGGTTTACGAGTACTGGAGTGACCTGGAGAACCTGCCCAACTTCATGACCAACGTCGAAGAGGTGCGGGCCACGGGTCCCGACAGGACTCATTGGGTGATCAAGGGGCCTTTGGGCGCGAAGATGGAGTTCGACGCCGAGACCACCCAGGAAGAGGAGAACCGTGCGCTCGGCTGGAACAGCGTGGACGGCAACGTCGAGACCTCGGGTCAGGTTCGCTTCCAGGAACTCGGGCCGGAGAGGACCCGCGTCGAGGTGACTATGAACTACGCAGACCCGCCCGGCGGCCGCTTGGGCGAGG
The DNA here is from genome assembly GCA_030867425.1 of Actinomycetota bacterium. Taxonomy (GTDB): domain Bacteria; phylum Actinomycetota; class Rubrobacteria; order Rubrobacterales; family Rubrobacteraceae; genus Rubrobacter_F. Next base: position 6,169 of record JALZFJ010000239.1, read on the forward strand.
TGGGTTCCAGGCTCGTCTCCAACCCCCAGGTCATGGTCGACCAGGACCTCTACAACTTCAAAGAGATCATCGAAGGTCGGGCCACGCCCGAGGAGATCCAGCAACGCCCCGCCACCGCCACCGCCCAGAGCAGCATCGTGGCGTTCTTGACCTCCGGTACGGGCCTGGCAGTAGTGGGCGGCCTCGTCTTGCTCATGCTGCTCCGACGGCGCCGCAGGTCCCGCAAGAGGAGCAGGATAGTCTTCGAGTTCTAGCCCCCCAAGACCTTCCGAACCTCCAAGGCCGGCGTCCTCGTAGGG
>JALZFJ010000242.1 GCA_030867425.1 Actinomycetota bacterium
GGTGCAGAAATCCGGCGCCTGGTTTGCTTACGGGGACGAGCGCCTTGGGCAGGGACGCGAGAACGCCAAGCAATTTCTCAAGGAGAACGACGATGTGCGCGAACGCATCCTCGCCGATATCTACGAGGACTTGGGCCTCGACCCTACGGCGAATGTGGAGCGCCCCGGCACAGAGGAGCCGGCTGAGCAGCTGATTTAGGGTTTTCTGTGCCGGTCGTGACCGGCGTGATCGAGCGCCGCGGCAGGTCCAAGGTCTCCGTCGACGGCCAGTTCTGGGCGGAGTTGGACTCAGGCGTCGCAGCGGAGCGCGGGATACGTGATGGGGCCGAGTTTTCGGCTGAGGAGCTCCGTGAGGCACGGGCGGCGGGGGAGCGGCCGCTGGCGATGAACCGGGCTTTGGGCGCCCTGGGCTACCGGGCACGCACCGAACGCGAGCTGCGCGGGAGACTCCTGCGAGCGGGATACGCCGGGGAGACGGTGGACTTGGTGATCGGGCGTCTGGGGGAGCTTGGGTACCTCGACGACGAGGAGTTTGCCCGAAGCTCGGCGCGCGAAGGAGCACGCAAGAAGTACGGTCCGCGCAGGATACGCCAGGACCTCAAGCGGGCTGGGGTGGACGAAGAGGTTGTCCGGGCTGCGGTCGAGGAGGAGTTCGCCGGACGCTCCGAGTTAGAAGAGGCCCTCGCGGTTGCACGTAGGCGGTATAATACGAGGGAAGGGTCCGGCGCGCAGGCGCGCCGGGTCTATGGTTTCCTCGCGCGGCGGGGCTACTCGGCCGAGGTTTGCGCCGACGTGGCCCGGTTGTACCGGCGGGGAACCGAGGAGTAACGACCGGAATACCGACCGCCGCCGTGGCGATGGGGTCGCAGGAGGAACTCGGTCGCCGCGGCGGCGGCTTTTTGGAGGACAATTCGTATGAACGTTTCGCTACTGGTCCTGGGGCTGGTCGCCGCACTTGCCGTGGGCGCCGCCGCAGGCTACCTTTACTGCAACTCTAGGGCGCGAGCGCGCCAGGCTGAGGCCCGCGCCGATGCCCGCTCAATCATCGAGGACGCCGAACGCGCGGCAGAGACCAAACGCCGCGAGGCCGAGATCTCCGCGAAGGAGGCGGCGCTCAAGGTCAAGGACGAGGCTGAGGCGGAGATTCGGGCCAGGCGCGCAGAGCTTTCCCGCCTTGAGGAACGCCTGGACAACCGCGACTCCGCCCTCGACAGGCGGGACTCTGAACTCGACGAGTGGCGGCGCGAGCTCTCTCGTAGGGAAGAGGCATTGGGTTCCCGTACCGCCGAGCTCGAGGCCCGTGAGGCCGAGCAGATCCAGGCCTTAGAGGAAGTTTCGGGCCTGACACGCCCCGAGGCTGAGCGCAGGCTGTTCGACAGCCTCGAGGTCGAGCTCGAGGACAGGCTCGGGCGCATGGTGCGAGACAGGACCCTGGAGGCGGAGGATCGGGCGGACATGGAGGCACGACGCATCACGGCGACTACGATGGAGCGGTTGGCCTCGGACGTTACCGCCGAGTCGACCGTAAAGGCCGTGGCGCTCCCCTCGGACGATATGAAGGGACGCGTGATCGGGCGCGAGGGGAGGAACATCCGAGCGTTCGAGGCGTCGACCGGCGTGGACGTGATAATAGACGACACGCCAGAGACGGTGGTCATAAGCTGCTTCGACCCGGTGAGGCGTGAGATCGGGCGCGTCTCCATGGAGCGGCTCGTGCAGGACGGCCGCATCCACCCGGGCCGCATAGAGCAGATCGTCTCCAAGGCCAAAAAGGACGTCGAGAAGGAGATGAAGGCGGCCGGGCGGCAGGCCGTCTACGACGCTAAGATCTCCGGCAACATGCACGCTGACCTCTTGCGGCTCTTGGGCGCCCTGAAGTACCGTACCTCCTACGGCCAGAACGTGCTGGCTCACTCCGTTGAGGTCGCCAACCTCTGCGGCATGATGGCCGCCGAGATTGGTGCGAACGTGAAGATCGCCCGTCGGGCGGCCCTCCTGCACGACGTCGGCAAAGCCATAGACCACGAGGTCGAGGGGACACACGCCTTGATAGGTGGTAGGTTCGCCAAGAAGTCGGGCGAGACCGACGATGTGGTAAGGGCCATAAGCGCCCACCACCACGAGATCGAGATGGAGACCGTCGAAGACGTGCTGGTGGCGACCGCTGACGCCGTCTCGGCCGCCCGGCCCGGCGCGAGGCGCGAGACGACGGAGACCTACATCGAACGCTTGAGGTCCTTGGAGGATATAGCACTTTCTCACCGCGGCGTGGACAAGGCCTATGCTATCCAAGCGGGACGCGAGATCCGGGTCATGGTCCAGCCCAGTCAGGTGGACGACCGAATCGCCGCCAAGCTCGCCTTCGATATCAGTAAGCAGATAGAGAGCGACCTCGAGTATCCGGGCCAGATTAGGGTGACCGTCATCCGCGAGAGCCGCGCTACCGAGGTCGCCCGCTAGTAGAGAACCTTGGAAGGACCATACAGGGACTTGGGAGACGGTTTCGCCCGCCTGACCGGCGCCGAGGGAGTCCGCCGCAGCCCCTTTCGCTTACGGTCGGTCGAGGACGCCCTCTTCGAGCTATTACGCAACTCCCGCGACGCTGGCGCCCGCAACGTTTACGTCGCTTCTTCCTTGAGGGCCCGCCGCTACCGTACCCTCGTCGTCATAGACGACGGGCACGGCATCCCCGAAACTCACAAGCACCTGATCTTCGAACCCGGCGTCACCACCCGGCACCTCAGCCCCGTCTCGGAACAAGACGGCGCCTCCCACGGCGCCGGCCTCTCTCTCTATCATATAAAGAACGCTGCCTTCCTCGCCGAGGTCTCCTCCGCCTCCTCGCCGACTGCCGTAAAGGTCGCCTTCGACACCAGTACCCTCCCCGAAAAGAGCCTCCAATCACCGCTACTCCCCGACACCCGCCAAACCTCCAAAACCAACCTCCCCGCTACCCTGGCAAGCTTCGCTGCCCAAAAAGAGGCCCCTCGCCTCTACTATGCATCCCCCGCTCGTATCCTCGCGCGACTCGTAAAAAATCGTATAATACAAAAACGCGAGGACGATGGTAGGGGAGTGGGGTGGATGTGGGAGGCGGCCCTACGTTTGGGCTTGGATGTGTCGCTAAGGACCGTGCAGAGGATAGCAAATAAAGAGGTCCTGGCGGCTGAGGAGATAATCTCGGGGGCTTCGGTCATGCACGCGGGCAAGCGTGCGACGAGGCGAAAAGGGCCGGGAGGTCCTATACTCTTTGTGGGCGAAGAAGACCTCGCCGAGATACAGGCCACGTTGCGGCGTGCAGCGAGGTCGAGTTATCTGGACCTTGCGAGACTCGACGTGGAGAGACGCCCGGGCGAGGTTGTGTTGAGGGCGAGCATCTATGAGCCGGAGGAAGAGTATGAGTAGTACGACAATTAGAAATAAAAGTAACAAAACGAGCGCTGCAGGAGGCTCGGCCCCGATCCCCTTGTCTAAGAAGCCGTCTGCCGCACCATCGTCCACGAGGGGCGGGTCAAAGACGGCGTGCATAAGGACGTTCGGGTGTCAGATGAACGTCCACGACTCCGACCGGATGCGGCGTATGATCCGGGACGCTGGCTACGCGGAGGTGCAGCACTACGAAGACGCCGACCTCGTAGTCCTGAACACCTGCTACGTCCGCGAGAACGCTGTTGACCGCGTCCGCGGCCATCTCGGCGAGCTAGGCCGCCTCAAAAAAGAAGGTCGCGTCAAGAAGGTCGTCCTCGCCGGCTGCCTCGGCGCCGCCGAAGAGGCGAAGGACCTGGAGCGCGCCCACGGCATAGACCTGGTTTTGGGTACCCATAATACATACGAGCTAGCAGAATTCGTGGGCCTACCAGGGATGCAGGAAACACACACGCCGGAGCTTCCAGGAACGGAAGGTGGGCACTCGGCGTTCGTCACCATAATGACGGGCTGTAACTACAAGTGCAGCTACTGCGTGGTGCCAACCGTCAGGGGCAGGATGGTATGTCGGCCCATGGAGAACGTGGTGGAGGAGGTCGGACGTCTGGTCAAATCCGGCACTCGGTATGTGACGCTCTTGGGACAGACGGTCGATGCCTGGCGGGAGAGTAGCAATAGGTTCTGCGACCTACTGGAGCGCGTGGCGGAGGTGGCGCCCAGGGTATGGTTCACGACGAGCCACCCGTCGAACATGGAGGACAGGACCTTGAGGCTTCTCGGAGAGAAGGACACGATCGTGAGGAGGCTGCATCTGCCCGTGCAAAGCGGTTCTGACCGGATGCTAAAACTGATGCACCGAGGATACAGGTCCGACAGGTACCGGCGCAAGATTGAGGTGTTCCGCGAGGCGGTCCCAGACGGGTCTTTGAGCACGGACATCATCGTCGGCCACCCTGGGGAGACCGAGGAGGACCACGAAGCGACCTTGAGGCTCGTAGAAGACTGCTCTTTCGACGCGGCCTACGTCTTCAAGTTCTCCCCACGCCAGGGAACCGAGGCAGCCAATCTCCCGGGAGCAGTGCCGGAAGACTTGGCCCAGAAGAGATTTCTGGAGGTCTTGCGGGCGATAGAGCAGAACGCTTTATCAAGGAACCGGTGCAAGATCGGCTCCGTCGAGCAGATCTACATTAGGCACGGCGATACCGGGGACGGCAAGGCCGTGGGAGAGACTTGGAGCGGGCACGCCGTCCACGTCCCGACGGACGCGGAGCCCGGGAGCTATGTTACGGCGAAGATAGAATCGGCCGGCCCACATGTCCTCTACGCCGCCGAGCCGGCAGGATCGCTGCGCTGAAGGAGCGCGAGCCCCGCCGTTCGGAGGCCGTGCAGATGACCCCCAAAAGCCGTCGCAGGGCCTTCGTCGTCTGTGGGCCAACGGCCGCGGGGAAGAGCGAGGTCGCGGACAGGCTCGCCGAGAGTTTGTCCGCGACGTTCGGGACACGGATAATCACGATCTTGGTCGACTCCATGCAGGTATACAGGGAGATACCCATAATAACCAATCAGGGCCGCACGCGGCCCGCCGAGATCGCCGGCATCGTCTCCGTAGCCGATGAGTGGACGGTCGCTCGACACAGGGAGCAGGCGGTGGAGGTGATAGATACCCTTCCCGCCGAGATCCCCTTCGTGCTAGACGCAGGCACCGGCATGTACTTGAACGCGATCGTCCTGGAGATCCCACTAGCAAGGAAGGTGCCGCCGGGGATCCGAGCCAGGGCCGAAGAGCTCGCCTCGGGCACCGAAAACCCGAGGCGCGAGGCCAGACGGCAGGAGCTGGAGCTAGCTGGCACCTCTCAACGGGGATCCATCTGGGAAGGGGACCTCCGCTACGACGCCGACTTCATCTACTTACGCCCCTCGATGGAGGACCTCGACCGCAAGATACAGGCACGCTCCTCCAGGATAGTGCGCGACGGTCTTGAAGAGGTCGAAAACCTCCTCGAATATGGCGTAGCCTTGAACCACTCGGTGCGCGAGGCGATCGGCGTGAAGGAGATGCTCCTTCATGCCTCGGGCGACATCTCGGACGACGAAGCCGAAGAAGCCATCGCCGCCCGCACCCGGAGGCTGGCCCGGCGCCAGATGCGGTGGTTCGACAAACTCGTGCGCAATCTCCCCGACTCCACCCGTATCTTCGTCGCAAAGAACGCCGCCGAAGTGAAGCATAAGCATGTAATGCATGGTAGAATGGCACGGTGAGCGGGACAACACAAAGGGAACGGAGGGCGATCCTGATCGGGGCCGGGGAGGACCGGCAGGTGGGGGAGCTGGGTCGGCTCGCCGAGACGTTGGGGCTCGAGGTGCTAGGTACCCTTGAGCAGAGCCGGCACGACGGGGTCGGGTATTTGGGGCACGGCAAGCGCGAAGAGCTAAAGGAGCTCGTCGAGCAGAACGGAGCAGGGGTCGTGGTCGCGGACGACGAGCTCTCGCCCTCGCAGGCACGGGTCCTCGAGAAGGCCGCCAGAGTGCCGGTCGTGGACCGGACGGCGCTCATCATCCGCATCTTCGAGGCGCACGCCCGGGACGCCGCGAGCCGCTTGGAGGTGGAGCTGGCGGAGCTTACCTATAGGCTCCCGAGGGTCAGGGGAGGCTATACCGCTTTGAGCCGCCTCGGAGGCGGCGGTGTTACCACCAGGGGACCAGGCGAGCAGCAGCTCGAGTACGACAGGCGCGTGATCCGCCGGAGGATGGAAACAATCCGAAAGAGGCTGCAAGAGGAGAAGGCCGCTCGCGAAGTTCGGGGCGCCCGCCTCAAGAAAGAAGGCCCCCCGAGTGTTGCGCTCGTCGGCTACACGAACGCCGGAAAAACAACTATCCTCAACTCTTTGAGCGGAGAGAACCGCTCGACAGCTGACAAGCTTTTCGAAACACTAGAGACGACGACCCGGCTTATCAAAAGCGTGCCGGCCGAAAACGGGCGCAACGGCGCGATGTCCCGACCGGATTTCGTATTGACCGATACCGTCGGGTTCATTATGAAGCTCCCCACCCAGTTAGTTCACTCCTTCGCGAGCACCCTGGAGGCTGCTGAAGAAGCCGACGTCATAATTCTGTGCGCCGACGCGAGCAGCGAGAGGCTCGAAGAGGAGATAAGGACTGTTGAACGTACCCTGGCCGAAACCTTCGCAGGAAAAGGGATGCAGGGAGAGACCATACTCTGCCTCAACAAGGCGGACCTCGTCTCTGGGGAGCGCAGGTGTAGGCTTGCATCCTCGTACCCCGGCGCCGTTTTGGTGAGTGCTGGACGGGATGCGAGCCCATTGCTGGACGCTGTAAACGAAGCCCTGAAGAGGAGTATGGTGCGCGTAGAGCTCTTTATCCCGCACGCCGAATATGGCGCCGTGAGCGACCTCTATGGCAGGGCAGAGATCCACGCTCAGAAAAACACCAATGAAGGCCTCAAACTCGACGTCACCCTCTCCGAACCCCAGGTCCACAGGTACGCCCATTACCGCACCGCCTGATGAAGCAGAGGTCTTAAGGCTCTTTCCCCAACCGACCGAGAACCTTTCGGTCGGGGACGTCTACTGCGACGTCTCCTTTCCGAAGGTAGAAGAAAGACCCTACGTGCTCATCAACATGGTCGCCTCCCTCGACGGCAAGACGACCGTTGGCGGCAAGGCTGGGTCCATAGGAAGCTCGGTGGATCGCACCGTGATGCGCACCCTGCGCGCCCGCGCGGACGCCGCGATGGTAGGCGCGGGCACCTTGCGCGCCGAGAAACTGACCTTAACTGTCCCGGAGAACCTCGCACAACAGCGGGCCTCGCGTGGTCTCGGACCCCAACCCTTGGCCGTTGTCGCAACTGCAACAGGCGATGTACCGCTTCGAGATAACCTGCTCTCCTCCTCACCCGAGAACCTCCTCGTCCTTGTCTCACCCGACGTTCCCGAAGAACGCCTTGCTGCCCTCTCTACGCGGGCCTTCGTCGAAGCCGTGCCGAGGGCTCCAGGAGCAAATTCAGGTCTCGACCTGAATGCCGCTCTGGAGGCCTTAAAAGGGCGGTACGCTGTCGAAGTTCTACTGGTCGAAGGAGGTCCTGCCCTAAACCACGCCCTGATAAGCGCCGGCCTCGCTGACGAGCTATACCTGACGCTCGCTCCGAAACTCCTCGGGGGCAAAAGTCCAGATGCGCTTGCAGCGCTCGAGGGCCCGATCTTAAGCCACCAAAAGAGGCCGAAGCCAGAGCTGATCTCCGTTTACCTGTGCGTCGACGAGCTCTTCCTCAGATACGCCCTGCTCCCGCTAGGTTCTTCAGGGACGGGATGAACTATTTTGTATAATACTTTCCAGGACTCAGGTCGGCGTCCGAGGTCGGTGCCCGAGGCGGGTGTCCGCAGAGGGAACAAAGCATGGGAGCTGAACAACCACCCCGATAACAATCACCACGCCCCGGC
>JALZFJ010000261.1 GCA_030867425.1 Actinomycetota bacterium
TGGAGATCAGGGCCGCCGCGGGGGTGGTGTTGCCGATGCCCATGTCGCCGGTCACGAGCAGGTCCACCCCGCTCTCGATGAGCTCCTCGGCGATGCCGGCCCCGCTCATCATCGCCCCGGCGGCCTCTTCCCGGCTCATCGCCACGCCACGGCTTATGTCGTCCGTTCCGGCTTTCTTCTTCGCTGTTCTCAAGAGCGGGTGTCGCTTCAGATCGGCGGCTACTCCCACGTCGAGGACGCTAAGGCGAACGCCGACGGTTCGGGCGAGGACGTTCACCGCTGCACCCCCGGCGCAGAAGTTCTCGACCATCGTTGCGGTGACCTCTTTGGGCCAGGGCGAGACGCCGCGCTCGAGGACGCCGTGATCCCCGGCCGAGACCACGACCGCGGGGCTCTCGAGGAGAGGCGGCGGAACCTCCCCGGACATCCCCGAGAGCCACGCGCCGAGCTCCTCCAGGCTCCCGAGACTACCCGGCGGTTTGGCGAGCCTCGCGTGCCGCTCTCGCGCCGCGTTCGCTGCGGCTTCGTCTGGCGGCCGGACTTCCCCGGCGAGCTCCCGCACCTGGTCTTCGAGGGCCATCGCTCAGTGGTGATGGTGGCCGTGGTCGTGGCCCGGCTCGTCGGGGTGGTAGTGGGGCGTGGCGGGGGCGCCGACCTTCTCCTCGAAGCCGGGGAGGGCGATCCGGTGGACGCAGACGTCGCAGTTCATCCGGATGTCGCCGCGTAAGGCCTCGTGGTAGCGCTCCACCACGAGGTCTGCCACAGACGCGTGCGGCCCGAAGTAGCCCGCGTAGGAGACGGAAACGTCAGGATTCTGGGCGGCGAATTCCTCGCTCTGGCGGCGGATACGCTCCTCGAGGACGCCGGTGAAGAGGAAGTAGGAGAAGACCGCCACCCGGCGAGCGCCGAGCCTCTTGAGGCGTTCGAGGCTAGCGGGGACGTTCGGGGGGGTCATGCTGACGTAGGCGGGCTCCACCATCGGGTACAGGCGGCCCTCGTAGAAGAGGCGTGAGATCTTGAAAAGGTCGGAGTTGGCGTCCGGGTCCGAGGAGCCGCGACCGACCACGAGGACGGCGGTCTCCCCCCGCTCCTCCTCGGGGACGACCGCGGAGATCCGTTCGTCCATGAGGGCGAGGAGCTCGGGACGGATACCCATAGCGCGGCCGTACCGAAAGTCGACTTCGGGGTGACTTATCTTCTCGCGCACGAGGGTGGCGGGGATATCGTCCTTGGCGTGGCCGGCGGAGAGGAGCATGAGGGGGACGGCGGCTACCTTACGCGCTCCGGCAGCCCTTAGGCGGCTCACACACTCGGAGATTGGGGGCAGCGAGAGCTCTATGAAGCCGCCCTCGACCGCGAGCATCGGGTTGCGTTCCCTGACGAGAGTTACGAGCTCTTGGAACTCGCGGGCTCCCCGCGGGTCCCGACTCCCGTGCCCGACGACAAGGAGCGCGGGGTCTATGTCCTCTCCGTCCTTCCTGCCCGCCCGATCTTTTGCGACGGTGAGATCACGCACCTATCAGTCCTCCTCGTGGTATATGAGCGCGTTCAGGGCCGCCGCCGCGACCGCAGATCCCCCTTTGGGACCGCGGTTTGTGATCGCAGGCAGCCCGCTTTCGAGCAGCTTCTCTTTCGACTCGGCGGCGCCGACGAACCCGACCGGGAGCCCGACGACGAGCGCGGGCTCGACGGCCAGGTCCAAGAGCTCGAAGAGCGCCGTTGGCGCGTTCCCGACCGCCCAGACGGCTCCGGAGCCGACCTCCATCGCCGCGAGTCGGAAGCCCGCTGCGGAGCGAGTCGTGCCGAGATCCTCCGAGAGCCGCTTCGCGCGGGGATCGGAGACGAAGCAACGGGTCTCTCGAGCGGTGATGCCCGCCGCGGCCATGCCAACATCCGCGATGATGGGCTCCCCCCGGCGGAGGGCCCGGAGGCCGTCCTCCAAAGCCCCCTCGTCGAGCATGAGGCTCTCGGCGTATTCGAGGTCCGCCGAAGCGTAGATCACACGCTCGACGACGGCGCGCGAGAGCGGTCCGAAGCGCGAGAGGTCAACGAGGTCGCGCAGGATGCGCATACTCTCGGCCTCTATCGGATGTACGCGCCTCACTCCTCCTCCAACAGAACCTCGACGCAGGCCGCGACGGGGCATACCTCGGCGCACTCGGCGCAACCCGTGCAGCGGTCTTCGAGGATCACGAGCGGCGAGGGATACCCCTTGGGGGCGGGTCTTATAGCCTTCTCCGGGCAGGTTTTGAGGCAGGCGCCGCAGCCCGCGCAGGTGTCGGTTACGGCGAAGACACGCGGGCTCCTCACGAGAGGTATCCCCGTGGCGTGACCATCCGGCCAGCGACGAGCTTGGTCTGCGAGCTCCCGACGATCACGACCGTCAGCATGTCCACCTCTTCCGGGCGCAAAGAGGCGAGGTCCGTCAGGGTGACGCTCTGCGTCGGGCGGTAAGCGTCCTTGACGACGCCGACCGGGGTATCTGGGGGGCGATGTTCGAGCAGTATCTCGCGCACCTTCCCTAGCTGCCAGTCGCGGCCCCGAGAACGGGGGTTGTACAATGTAACGACAAAGTCCCCCAAAGCCGCGGCTCGAACCCTGTTCTCTATAACCTCCCAGGGAGTAAGGAGATCGGAGAGGCTTATAGAACAGTGGTCGTGCCCCAAAGGAGAACCGAGCAGGGAGGCCGCTGCCTGCGCCGCCGTGACGCCGGGGACGACGTCCACCACGACGTTGTCCCCGGCCAGCTCCAACGCGGGCGAGGCCATCGCGTAGACGCCGACGTCCCCGCTCGAGACCAGGGCGACGCTCCCGCCATCGCGAACCACGGCGAGGGCCTTCTCGGCGCGCACGACCTCGTCCCCCAAGGGCAGCGCCAAGACCCGCGTCCCCGGCCTCAGTAGGTGCCGGATCCTCTCGACGTACTGCCCGAGCCCAACGACGAGCTCGGAGGTGGCCAGAGCGTCTCGGGCGAGCGGCGGTATCAGGGCGTCGTCCCCCGGTCCGAGGCTCACCAGGACGAGCCGGCCCCGCGCCGGGAGGCGCCCGATCGCCGCCGTGGCGTTACCGGTTTTTCGCTTCTCCAGGAGAAGTTCCGCGCCGCTGGTCAGCACGGCGGCCTCGGCGACGCTCGGGGTGCCGACGGCCCCAGCGACCACCGGAGAAGGGTTCGGGACCTTTGCCTGTGCGAGCTCCTCGGCGACGTAGAAACGAAGCGGAACGCCCAAAGAGTCCGCCGCTTCACGCAGCCCGGCCTCGTTGTACTTCGCCTCCACACTGGCTAGGAACGCGACGCTTTTTGGCGATAGCCCGCCTTCGCGAAGGGTGTTTCTGAGGAGGGCCAGGATCTCCTCTGCGCCAGTCCCGCGGCTGCAGCCGACGCCGACGACAAGCGACGGCGGACGATACACGATCGAAGGCGAAGCCGGCGGCGCGTCGAGGAGCTCGTCGGAGATCAGGATCAAAGGCCCTTCAAGCTCATCCGGGAACACCGGTGACTCCACCCGTACTACGTTCTCCGGTAGCGGCCCGACGGGCCAACGCCGCTCCGAGACGAGCCGCACCTTTTCTCCCGAGACGAGCGCGGCTCCGACCGCCGCAAGATCCGAGCCCTCCTCGATCTCGAACCCTAGCCCCTCCCCTAAAGAGTCCAGGGATAGCACGTCGAGAACATCGCTCGCAGTAGTAATGATTGGTGTGGTTCCTAAAGCGTCCGCCACGCGATGAGCGAGCCCATTCGCGTTGCCCGCGTGCCCTCCGGCGAGCGCGACGGCGAATTTGCCAGCGTCGTCCACGCACACTACGCCGGGGTCGCGACGCTTGTCCTCGAGCAGCGGAGACAAGAGGCGGACGGCGGCGCCGGTGGCGAGGAAGAGGATCAGTGCGTCGCACTCGTCCCAGGCCCTACGCACAGCTTCTCTCGGCTTGCCTTCGTAGAGGCGGGTGTCCTCCCAGACCTCAGCGAGATGCGCCGCCCTTCGGCGACCGTTCTCCGTCGCCGCAACCAGCCCGATCACGGCCTGCTTCCCGAAACGACGAAGACCGGCGACGCGGCGGCGAGGCGGTGCATGGACCCGACGCCTTTCAAGCGCGAGGCTTGTAGAAGAGTGGTCTCCACCTCCAGGCCGGAGTCCTCCAAAATCTTCGTGGCCGGGACCACCCGCTCCAAGGTCACGAGGGTCAGAACGACGCAGCGACGGGCCCTGCCGGCGGCGAGCTCGATGACACCCTCGAAGTCCTTCCCGGTTCCTCCAACGAACGTGGTGTCGGGCTCTGGCAGGCCCTGCAGCGCCGCGGGCGCCTCGCCCTCGACGACTTGCACGTAAACGGCGTGGCGGGCAGCGTTCTCGCGGATTCGGGCGCAGCTTTCGGCGTCGTGCTCGACGGCGATCGCGGCAGCGCCAAAGCGGGCGCACTCTATCGCCACCGAGCCGCTCCCGGCGCCAACGTCCCAGACGAGGTGCCCGACGCCAGGACCGAGGCGGGCGAGGACGAGGGCACGCACCTCGGGTTTGGTGATCATGCCGGAGCGGTGCTCGAACTCCTCCTCGGGGAGCGCCCAGCGGTCCGGCGAAGCGGCGGCAGTGGTCCAACCCTTCTCCCCCACCGCCCGCGCCGCGTCGTAGACCACGACCACGTTGGACTCGCCCCACTCCATCGCCGCCACCTCTCTCGCGCCGCCCTCGTACACCCACTCGTCCGACTCCCCCAGCCTCTCGGCGACGAGGAAAGTACGGTTCAGGCCGCCCAGGGCCTTCGCGAGCTCGGCGGGGCCGAATTCGGGCGAGGTGAGGACCGCGACCTTCGGGTAGGCCCGGCAGACGTTTAGGGCGCGTCGGGGCTCGCGGCCGTGGACGCTCACGGTCACGGCGTCGTCCCAGGGGAGGCCGACGAGGGCAAAGGCACGGGCGACGGAGGAGAGGGCAGGCAAGACGCGCAGGTTCTCTGCCCTAAACCGCTCTCCGAGGAGGCGTACGATGCCGAAGAAGCCCGGGTCCCCGGATGCCAGGACGACGACCGGGCCTTCCGCACGCTCTATGCGCGAGATCGCCTCCGAGAGATCCCCTTTGAAGAGGACGGCGCGCTCGGGCTCGACGCCCAAAGATCGCAGGTGACGTTCGCCCCCGGCGACCAGGGCGGCCTCTCGAAGCAGGCCTTCCGCCTCCGAGCTCAAAGGCTTCCCGTCTAGCCCGATCACGGTGATCCCACTCAAGAAGCCCCCCTGGTGGTGAGCGCGAGGGCGCCGGGGCTTGCGCCGACCGGGTCCAGGGTGTCGAAGTCGACCATCACGACGTGCGCCTCGAGCCTCCCCTCCGCGAACTCTTTCAAGTTCTCCGCCGCCAGGGTGCACAAGAGGTGCGGGGCTTTCTCCAGCCCCACCTCGCGCCAGAGCTCGTAGGCGTGGCGGGCGGTGTTGGCGCCCTGCACCTCTTCGACAAGTTCGGTACTGCCCCCTGCTCTCGTGGTGACATCGGCGAGCAGGTCGTTGTCCACCTTCGAGCGGGTCCAGTGGGTCATCATGACACCGGCGGCGAGTTTGGAGATCTTGCCGACCATCCCGACGAAGAAGACCTTCTCCAGTTTGTTCTTTACGGCTTTTTTGAGAGCATGACCGGTGAAGTCTCCGACCTCTACGAAGCACACCTCTTCGAGGTCGGGGAGGAGGCGCATCGCGGCCTTCTCGGTGAGGCCGCCGGTCGAGAGGACCAGAGTGCCGTGTTTTTGAGCGCCCATCACGTCTATGGCCTGGCCGACGCTCGCCCTCCAGGACGCTGTCGAGAAAGGGCGGACGATGCCGGTGGTGCCCAAGATAGAGATGCCGCCTTCTATCCCCAGGCGGGCGTTGGTCGTTTTCTCAGCCATCTTTTCTCCACCGGGGACGCTGATGACGACCCGGACGCCCCGCTCTTCGAGGTCGAGGACTTCCTCCACGGAGTAGGAGATCATGCGCCGCGGCACATCGTTTATCGCCGGCCCCCCGACAGCAAGCCCCAGGCCCGGCTTTGTGACTACCCCCACCCCCTCGCCCCGGTCCAGATCTATCCCCGGGTCCTCGCGCCAGTAGATGCGGGCGGTGAGGTGTGCCCCGTGAGTCACGTCCGGGTCGTCGCCGGCGTCCTTGACGACGACGGCCTCGGCCCAAACGTCCCCCAACTCGCACCGCTCGACGGCGAAACATACGCGCCGCTCCTCGCCCTTGCGGGGCAGCTTTACGTCCACCTCCCCCTGCACCTCGCCACTCACGAGCGCTTTCACGGCGGCTTTGGCGGCGGCGGCGGCGCAGGTTCCGGTGGTCCAGCCGGTCCTGAGCTTTTCGCCCTTGACTCTCTGCATGCTCGGGGGCATGGAGGGCTCGCGTATCTTGCGGCTAGGAGGCAGCATCCTCTCCCCGGATGGTCGGCGTCACTTGGGCCTTGCGGAACGAGTGGGAGAAGCGTGGGCTGTACAGGTGCGAGCGCGTCCCGCCCGCCGCCAGCCCGGGTCCCACGAGGACGAGAGCCTGCCGCGTGAAGCCCGCCTTGCGTACCCGGTCGGCGAGCTCGCCGAGAGGACACTCTATGATCCGCTCGTCCGGCCAGCTAGCCTTGTAGACGACGGCGCATGGCGTCCCCGGTGCGTATCCGCCTTCCAGGAGCTCCTCCTGCAACAGGCGCGGGCGGGCGGCGGAGAGGAAGATCGCCATCGTGGTGCCGTGGGCGGCGAAGCTCCGAACGTCCTCGTTGTTCGGCATCGGGGTGCGGCTGGCACGACGCGTCAGGATCACGGATTGCGAGACCTCTGGCACCGTGAGCTCGCGCCCGATGGCCGCCGCCGCGGCCCCGAGGGACGAGACGCCGGGTACGATCTCCCAGTCGAGCCCCAACTCCTCGCAGAGCTCTATCTGCTCCAGGACGGCGCCCCAGAGACTCGGGTCGCCGGAGTGGACGCGGGCCACCTTGAGATCCTCGCGCGCCGCCCGCTCGTAGAGCCCGCGAACGCCTTCGAGCGGGATCGTGGTGGACTCGAAGATCTCCGCATCTGGGCGAACGTGCTCAAGGACGCCCTCGTGCACCAGGCTCCGCGCCCACACGACGACATCGGCTTCGGCGATGAGCCTCGCAGCCCGGATCGTGAGGAGATCCGGGGCCCCAGGTCCCGCCCCGATAAACCAGACCTTGCTCAAGCGCACCCCCCATCCTCGCCGCCCCTCGTGAACACCACCGCCGAGAGGTACGTCCCCTCCCGCCCGACCATCTCCTTCGCCCAGACAATATCTTCTCCCTGCATGCCTAAACGTGAACCATAGATTCCGTCTTCAAGTCGTCCAGACTTTTCAGCGACTTCCAGCACCTCCCCCAAACGTGCTCCGCCTTTGTAGCACACCACGGTCTCGAAGCCTTCCAAGGCGCTCTGAAGCGCCATTTTCCCGGCTGTAAAGGGCAAGAGAGCCAGCTTCTCGTCGCCCACGAGGAGCACCGTGCCGCTCTTCGATGCCAGATCCTGCATCGCCGTAACCCCCGGCACAGTCTCTACGTTAACCTTAGATATATCTTTCACGGCTCGCGAGAGATAGGTAAACGTGGAGTAGAGATTTGGGTCCCCGATGGTTGCGAAGGCGCAGGTCTTTCCTTCCCGGAGCGGTTCGGCGATCTCTCGGGCGGCATTCGTCCAGTTGTGGACGCGAGCCTCTGCATCGCCGGAGAGGGCGAAGAGGAGGCGGCGAACGCGGTTCGGGTCCAGATGCGCCCGCACGACCGCCTCCGCCCGGCCGACCTCTCCCGTGTCACCGACGGGCACGAAGACCTCGTCTGCCTCCTTTAGAGCGCGCAGTCCCTTGAGCGTCAACAGCTCCGGGTCTCCCGGCCCAACCCCGACCCCGATCAGCATCCCGCTCATGACACCCGTGCCTCCGCTATGCGTGCTCTGCTTCGCGCGGCGCTGTGCACGAAGCGCCGCGGCACCTCTGGGGTGGCCGACCAATGGGTGTGCAGGTAGCTCGCGTGCACGCCGCCTGCGACGAACCCCTCCTCCCCGCGCCCCGAAAGCTCCCAAGCGGGCGACGCCTCGGGCAATACCCCGGCTTGCGGCTCTACGACCGAGTAGTGAAACTCGTGACCGCGCAGCGTAGCGCCGCGTCCGGTAAGCGGTGAATCGGCCAAAGAGAGGGCCTCTCGGTAGCCCAATGAGAGTCGGCTCGTCATGCGAGCCTCGGCGTCGAGGGCGCCGCACATCTTTTGGCCGTCCAATCCGCGGCAAAGGTAAAGGAGGCCGCCGCACTCGGCAGCCACGGGGCGACCGCTCCTTGCGAAGGCGCGCACCTTCTCTCTCAGGGGCTCGTTCTCTGAGAGAGCTTCGGCGTAGGTCTCGGGGAAACCACCGCCGAGGTAGAGGGCGTCCGTGTCCTCGGGCAGGTTCTCTTCCGTGGTGGGGTCGAAGAAGGCCGTCTCCGCACCGGCGCCCCGCAAGAGCTCCAAGTTCTCCTCGTAGATAAAGCTGAAGGCGGGGCCGCCCGCGACCGCGATCCGTACAGGAGGAGTTCCGATCTCCGGCAATTCCGGGCCCCAGGGCTCCACGTAGAGTGGTTCGGCGGAAGCGGCGAGGCGCACGATCTCTTCGAGGTCGCAGGAGAGGGCTATCTTCTCGCCCACGGCCTTGAGCGCCTTCCGGGCTTCTTCGCTTCGCTCGGCGGCGGGGACTAGGCCCAGGTGGCGGTCGGGGGTGTGGAGGTTGGCTTCGCGACGGAGGATGCCGAGGATCGGCACGCCGAGAGATCCTATCGCTTCGCGGAGCATCGCTTCGTGGGTCGGGGAGCCGACGCGGTTCAGGATCACGCCCGCGATACGTAGCCCGGGATCGAAGGTGGCGTAGCCGTGCACCACCGCCGCCGCCGAACGCGCCATCGCCCCCACGTCCATGACCAGCAGAACAGGCGCGCGCAGTAGCTTGGCCACGTGGGCAGTCGAGGCGAACTCCCCGCCACCACCCTTGCCGTCGAAGAGACCCATGACCCCTTCCACGACCGCGACGTCGGCACCTTGGGAGCCGTGAGCGAAGAGCGGACCGACGAGGTTCGTGCCGGAGAGGAAGGCGTCGAGGTTACGCCCGGGTCTGCCCGTGGCCAGGGCGTGGTAGGAGGGGTCTATGAAATCCGGACCGATCTTGAAGGGGACGACCTTGTGACCCTCAGCGCTGAGCGCGGCCATAAGGCCCGAGGCGATGGTTGTCTTCCCCACGCCCGAGTGGGTGCCCGCGACGACTATACGGGGGGTTTCTACCACTCGATCCCTTTCTGTCCCCGGTAGCCCTCGTCGAAGGGGTGCTTCACCTTGTTCACCTGGCTGACCAGGTCGGCTATCTCGACGAGCTCCTCGGGGGCGTCGCGACCGGTAATTATGACGTGCTGGAAGCCGGGCCTGCTCCTTAGCACTTCGGCGACCTCCTTCGTGTCCACCCAGCCGAACTTCATTGGGTAGGTGAACTCGTCCAAGAGGAGCATGTCGTAGGTCTCGTCGGCCAGCCTTCTCTTGACCTCCTCCCAACCCTCGCGGGCGAGAGCCGCGCTCTCTTCGAGGTTCTTGGAGGTCCACGTCCAGCCGTCGCCCATCTTGAACCAGTCTATGTTGCCCAAAGTCTCGGCGGCTTTTTGCTCGCCGACATTCCACTTACCGCTCTTTACGAACTGGTAGACGCCTATCCGATAGCCGCGCGCCCAGCCGCGCAGCATGACACCGAACGAGGCCGTGGACTTCCCCTTACCGTAGCCGGTGTTCACGATCAGGAGCGGCCGCTCCCGCCTCGAGCGACGACGCAGCCGTTCCTCCCGCGGCTCCCTTTGCGTCTCGCTCACGCCGCACGCCTCCTCTCCACTATTGCTAGCAGGGAGTTCGCTCGCAGGTCCTCTAAGCGTAGACAACGCGCGCCCATAGAGTCGGCTACCTCTGAAGCCATTCCGAGTCTAACGAAGCCCTCTTCCGTATCCACGACGACCGAGGCCACCTCCAAACCTCGAAGCATTCGCGCCGTCCGGCGCGGGTCCGATCCCGCGGTGGCTCGACCGTCGGTGAGGAGCACGAGCAGGGGGCGGCGTTCTTTCTCTTTGAGCCGTTCGCGTTTCAACACCTCCGCCGCCTTCTCCAGGCCCGCCGAGAGAGGCGTACGTCCCCCGGTCGGGAGCCCTTCGAGCCGGGGAGCGGCGAGATCGACGCTCGCGGTCGGAGGGAGGAGCAGTTGGGCGGCTTCGCCCCGGAAGGAGATGAGTCCGACCTTGTCGCGACGCTGGTAGGCGTCGGCGAGGAGGGAGAGGACGGCGCCCTTCACGGCGCTCATGCGCCTACGGGCAGCCATCGAGCCGCTCGCGTCGACTACGAAGAGGATCAGATTGCCCTCCCGTCCCTCCCGGACCTTCTCTCGCAGATCTTCCCGGCGTACTACCAGGCCTGGCCCACCGCGCTTACGCACCTTCTGGTGGGGGGCGGCGGCCCGGATCGTCGCCGGGAGCGCCACGTCCGTCGTGACGCCTTCGGGATCGCGGTCGCCGACGGGCTGGCCCCGAAGCTTTCCGACGACGCGGCTGCGGCGTCCGAGCGGTCCACCCCGGCCCATCTTTGGAACCTCCAGGCGGACCGGTCTGAACGCGTCGGCGGCAGCGTGGTTCTTCTCGCCCGCGCCCGGATGTGTCTCGGAAGTTTCCCTGGTGGTGCTCTGTGGCTCCGGCCTGGCTTCGGAAGCGGTGTCGTCTCCGGAGGGAGGCGCCTCACCGTCCGGTCCCCGATCCGGCGGGTCGGGGTCGTCCGAGAGGGCGTTCTCGAGCTCTTCTGGGTCTATACCCGGCTGCTCGAAGGGGCCGTGCCGGCGGCGGTGCGAGAGGGCTAATAGCGCTGCCCGGCGGATGTCTTCCGTCAAAACCTCGTCCCGGTCGTCCCACGCACAGAGGGCACGGGCGGTCTTCGCGGTGACGATATCGCCGCGCAGGCCGTCTACCCCGAGTTCGGCGCAGAGGGCGGCTATCTTGTAGAGGGCGTCCTCGGAGACGCGGGTCTCCTCGAGCCTCTCCCGCGCCTCTACTACCCGCTCGGCGAGCGCAATGTCGGCGGCGGACCACTTCTTCGCGAAGTCCTCAGGGCCGGCCTCGTGATGGAGGCGGCGACGAACGATCTCGACCCTCTCCTCGGGATGCGGGCTGCCCGTCACCTCGACCGTGATCCCGAACCTGTCCAGAAGCTGGGGCCTGAGCTCCCCTTCTTCGGGGTTCATGGTGCCCACCAGGATAAAACGCGACGGGTGCCGGATGCTCACCCCCTCGCGCTCGACGTGGTTCACGCCCATCGCCGCCACGTCGAGTAGCAGGTCGACCAGATGGTCGGAGAGCAGGTTGACCTCGTCCACGTACAAGATCCCCCGGTGCGCCGCCGCGAGCAACCCCGGCTCGAACGCCCTCTTGCCCTCGCTCAAGGCCTTCTCGATATCCAACGTACCCGCCAAGCGGTCCGTGCTCGCCCCGACCGGCAGCTCCACGAGCCTGACCGGGCGTTCCTCGGCGGGGGCGTCCGTCGGATGCCGTCCCGCCGGGCACTCGGGGTTCGGCGAAGCGGGATCGCAGGAGTAGGGGCAACCCACAACGACCTTTATGGGGGGCAGGAGCTTCGCGAGCGCACGGACAGCGGTCGATTTGGCGGTGCCCTTCTCGCCCCGCACCAAAACGCCCCCGATTTCCGGGGAGATGGCGTTCAGGAGCAAGGAGAGCTTCAGATCTTCCTGCCCGACGAGGGCGGAGAAGGGATACGGGTGCGAGTAAGCCATGCTCAAGGATGCCACTCCTGGTAGCGTAGGTAGGACGCGTAGAGCACCGCGAACTCCCCGAGCAACAAGAGAACCGAAATCGCCAGGATGTCAGGGAACGAGTCGGTAAGCGTGTGCGCCACCCCGAACGCAACGGCCGCGGGGGCTCCCACCACGCCAGCGCGGGTCGGGCTCTCCTTCAACCACTCGTAGAATTTCCTCACGAGCGTTCCTCCAAAAGCCCCTCGTTCTCCAGGTAAGCCTGCTTGAGTCCTTCGAGATCCTGCTGGTCGGGCTCAGACCAGAGCCCACGCTCTGCCGCCTCCAAAAGCCGCTCGGAGATGGCGCGTATGGCCCAGGGGTTGGATTGCTGCATAAAGTCGCGCACCCCTTTGTCCAGCACGTATTTGCGGGTCACGTCGCTGTACATCCAGTCCTCGACGACACCGGCGGTGGCGTCGTAGCCGAAGAGGTAGTCCACGGTAGCGGAGAGCTCGAAGGCGCCTTTGTAGCCGTGGCGTTGCATCGCCCCGATCCACTTCGGGTTAGCTACGCGCGAGCGGAAGACGCGGCGGGCTTCCTCCGACAAGTCTCTCGTTTTCACCCTCGAAGGGTCGGCGGAGTCGCCGATGTAGCTCTTGGGGTTGCGGCCGGTCAGGGCGCGGACGGCGGCGATCATCCCGCCGTGATACTGGAAGTAGTCGTCGGAGTCGAAGAGGTCGTGCTCGCGGTTGTCAATGTTCTTTACGGCGACCTCGGTGCGACGCAGGTTGGTCTCCATCGCTTCGCGGGCCTCGATGCCGTTCAAGCCCTTCCCGTAGGCATAGCCGCCCCAGACGGCGTAGACTTCGGCGAGATCCTCGTCGGAGTGCCAGTTGCGCGCGTCCACGAGCGGCAGGAGACCCGCACCGTAGGCGCCAGGCTTCGAGCCGAAGATGCGGGTCGTCGCCCACCGCTCGTCGGTGCCGGAGCCTCTTTCTTCCTCGGCGTGTTTTTTGACGAAGTTCATCCCGGTGGGCTCGTCGAGTGCCACTACGGTGCAGACAGCTTCGTCTATCAAGGAGATCAGGTTCGGAAAAGCGTCCCTGAAGAAGCCGCTGATGCGGACGGTGGCGTCTATCCGCGGCCGTCCTAGCTCCTCCAGGGGCATCACCTCGAGGCCCGTCACCCGCCTCGACTCCTCGTTCCAGACCGGTCGTACGCCCAAAAGCGCCAGGATCTCCGCTATGTCGTCGCCCTGCGTCCGCATGGCCGCTGTGCCCCACACTACGATCCCGACGGTCTCCGGGTAGCGCCCCTCCTCTTCGAGGTAACGTCGCAAAAGGTCGTCTGCCAGGCCCTGCCCGATCTCCCACGAGAGCATACTCGGCAGTGCCTTCGGATCCACCGAGTAGAAATTGCGCCCCGTGGGCAACACGTTCGTGAGCCCCCGCGTCGGCGATCCGGACGGTCCCGCCGGCACGTACCCTCCCCTGAGGCCGCGCAGGAGGTTCCCCACCTCTTCTGGTGTGCGAAGGAGGCGCGGCACGACCACTTCGGCGGCGAAGGAGAGCGCCCTTTCTACGCCCTCGCCCGCGGTACCTAAGACCTCCTCGCAGACCGCACCGGACGCCGAAGCCTCCCAGCCCCGAGTCTCCATCGCGAGGAGCAGGGCCTGCGTAGCTTCCTCCAGCCGATCCAGGAGGTCCGAAGCCGTGGCAACCACGCCGGGGAACCGGGCGACCAGCTTCGCGGGCGCCTCGACTCTTGTCCCGCCGCTCTCAGAGAGGGCCCGCTCGTCGAGGCCGTAGGCCGCGCCGACGGCGCGCCGCAAGCCCGGGACTTCTCCCACCCCGACCCGCAAGATGACGGCGACGAGGTGGCGCAGGGCCCCGCCCTCCGGGGGCTCGCCCAAGACGTGCAGGCCGCCCCTTATGGGCAGGTCCTTTATCTCGCAGAGGTATCCGTCGACGTGGTTCAGGAAGTTGCCGAACTCCTCGGGCTGCTCCTCCACGCCCAAGTCCCGGTGCAGCTCGGCGTCGCGCAGCGTCCCCCAGATCCGGGCCCGTATCGCCGGCAGCTTCGACGGGTCGAGCGTCTCGACCTGGTAGTACTCGTCGAGGAGCTGCTCAAGGCGTGCCAGGTCGTCGTAGGTCTCCGCCCGTGTCATCGGTGGGATGAGGTGGTCCACGACCGTCGCGTGCGCCCTCCTCTTTGCCTGCGTCCCCTCCCCAGGGTCGTTGACCACGAAGGGGTAGAAGAGCGGCACGTCGCGCAAGGCCACGTCCGGGGCGCAGGAAGGAGAGAGACCCAGGGACTTGCCCGGCAGCCACTCTAGCGTTCCGTGCTTGCCGAGGTGCACTATCGCGTCCGTCTCGAACTCCTCGATCATCCACCAGTACGCCGCGAGGTAATGATGGGTCGGCGGCAGGTCGGGGTCGTGGTAGATCGCGATAGGGTTCTCTCCAAACCCCCGCGGTGGCTGGATGCCGACGAAGACGTTCCCGTAGGAGAGACCCGCCACCACGAACTTCCCGCCGTCCACGTAGAGCTCGCCCGGTGGTGGCCCCCAATGCTCCTCCACGTCGGCTCTCAAAGGCTCGGGTAACCGGGTGAACCACTCGGCGTAGCGGTCGGCGTCGAGCCTACCGGCCACCCCTTCGAGTTGCTCCCCAGTCAGAAACTCGAGGTCGTGTCCGCCAGCGTCGATGAGGGCGTGGATCAGGGCGTCACCCTCCTCCGGCGCCCCGTCTACCTCGTATCCGGCCTCGCGCATGGCCCCGAGCAGCCCGACGGCGCTCGCTGGGGTGTCGAGGCCGACGGCGTTGCCGACCCGCGAGTGCTTGGTCGGATAGTTCG
>JALZFJ010000267.1 GCA_030867425.1 Actinomycetota bacterium
TCCTTTGATGAGTTGATCAGGGTCACCAGGCCCGGAGGGCACATGATCTTCAGCGTGCGCACCGACGTGTACGAGGAGGGGGGCTTCAAAGAGAAGCAAGAAGCCCTTGAAAGGGAGGGGAGGTGGCGGCTTTTGGAGATGAGCGAGCCCTTCTCGCAGTTGCGCTACGAAGATCCTGAGCTAAAGGTGAGGGTCTTCGCCTACCAGGTGCGCTAATCGCACCCGCGGCTCGTCGCCGGTGACTCCAGAGGCTTAGCGCACCTTAGGCAGGTGCGAGGGACGCGACTTCTCGAAGGCTTCAAGGTCGTCCTCGTGCGTCAGCGTGAGGCTTATGTCGTCGAGACCTTCCATAAGCCGTTGGCGAGTGAAGTCGTCCATCTCGAACGTTTCGTAGACGTTCGGGCCCGAAACAACGCGCTCCGTGAGCTCGACGGTTATGACGGTCTGCGGGTCCTCGCGTACGGCGTCCAAGAGCTTCTGTACAGTCTCCTTTGGAAGCTCGACGGCCAGTAGACCGATCTTTGCGCAGTTGTTCTTGAAGATGTCGGCGAAGGAGGGGGCTATGACCGCCCCGAACCCGTAGTCTTGAAGGGCCCACGGCGCGTGCTCGCGGCTCGACCCGCTACCGAAGTTCTCCCCCGCCAGGAGGATCACCGCCCCTTCGTGTTCAGCCCTGTTCATCACGAAGTCCGGGTCCTCGCGCCACCCAGAGAAGAGGAACTGGCCGAAGCCGGCGCGCTCGATGCGTTTCAGGGCGTCGCTCGGCACGATCTGGTCGGTGTCCACGTCGGAGTACCCGAGCGGCAACGCTTTTCCAGAGACGCGCTTTACCGGATCCACTAGCCCACCTCCAACGGCACGCCCAGGTCGGAGGGTGAGGCGAAGCTTCCCATCACGGCGGTAGCCGCCGCGATGACCGGGGACACGAGGTGTGTGCGCCCGCCCTTGCCCTGACGGCCTTCGAAGTTGCGGTTCGAAGTGGACGCGCAGCGCTCCCCTGGAGAGAGGATATCGGGGTTCATCCCGAGGCACATCGAGCAGCCAGCGTTGCGCCACTCGAAGCCAGCCTCCGTGAAGATCTCGTCCAGACCCTCCTCCTCGGCCTGAGCTTTCACGCGCATCGAGCCGGGGACGACGAGCGCCCGGATGCCCTCCTTGACCTTGCGGCCTTCGAGGACGGCGGCGGCGGCTCTGAGGTCCTCGATGCGGGCGTTGGTGCAGGAGCCCAGGAAGACAGTGTCCACCTCAATGTCGCGGATCGCAGTGCCGGGCGCGAGGCCCATGTACTTGAGCGACCGCTCGTGGCCCTCGTTCTGGGGCTCGGGGACCTCGCCGTCCAAGGCCACGGTCTGTGCCGGGGTTGTCCCCCAAGAGACGTACGGCACAAGATCCTCGGCCCGTATGACGACTTCCTTGTCGAACTTTGCGTCCTCGTCGGTCCTCAAGGAACGCCACTCCTCGACGGCCCGATCCCAGTCCTCGCCCTTCGGGGCGTAGGGCCTGTCCTTTAGGTACGAGTAGGTCGTCTCGTCGGGGGCGACGAGGCCAGCCCTCGCGCCGCCCTCGATGGACATGTTGCAGACGGTCATCCTGCCCTCCATCGAGAGGGAGCGCACGGCCTCGCCCCGGTACTCGATGACGTATCCGACCCCGCCGCCGGTCCCGATCCGGTTGAGAATGCCGAGCATAAGATCTTTGGCCGTGACGTCTGCAGGGAGCTCGCCCTCGACCGTCACTGCCATCGCCTTGGGCCTACGCTGCGGGAGGGTTTGCGTCGCGAGGACGTGCTCTACCTCGCTCGTCCCGATGCCAAACGCCAGCGCTCCGAACGCGCCGTGGGTCGCGGTGTGGGAGTCGCCGCAGACTATGACAAGCCCCGGCTGGGTCAGGCCCATCTCCGGGCCTATGACGTGCACGATGCCCTGCCCGATGGAGCCCCACTCGTTCAGCTCTATGTCGAACTCCTCGCAGTTCTCCTTTAACGCCTCCATCTGTTTCGCGGAGACCTCGTCCCTTATAGGGAGCCCTATCTCCGTCGTCGGGACGTTGTGGTCCATCGTGGCGAGCGTGAGGTCGGGGCGGCGTACCTTACGGCCCGCGAGCCTCAAGCCCTCGAAAGCTTGCGGGGAGGTGACCTCGTGCACCATGTGCAGGTCTACGTATAGGAGATCCGGCTCCCCCTCGGCGCTGCGCACCACGTGCTTCTCCCAAACCTTCTCTACGAGCGTCTTCGGTTGGTTCACGTCTCCTCCTCTACCCTGTCTCACAAAACGTCTCTCTCGCTCCTCTTACCGGTCGCGTCTGATCCGGAACGTGCCGCCAGGATATTCAGTCGCACGTAGTCCATGACGGGCGGCTCCTCCACGGACGCGACTCTCTCGGCCACCTCTGCGGCGAAGGGGTCGCGATCCTCCTCCGGCAACCTCTCGAGGTGCTGGCCCAACACCACCGCCTTGAGGAAGCGGGCCAGCTCTTTGACCGAGCCAAACTTTGTGGGTTCTTCATGCAACCAAGTCTCGACCTCTTCGAACCCGGCGGACTCCAGGCGAGCTTTGGTCGTCTCTGGGTCAGCGTATACCTTGGGGTCCTCCCAACCGACAAAAGCCTCCCGGAAGCGCTCCTCGCCCATGACCTCATTCGTGGCCCTGGTCACCCGGGAGATGTTGCCCTTACCTCCGCACTGCGCCACCAGCCGGCCTCCCGGCTTTAAAGCTCGCGCGAGTCGGCCGAAAAGGCGTTCGTGGTCCTTTATCCAATGGAAGGTGGCGGTCGAAAGGATCAGATCGACCGGCTCCTCGACCTCCAGCCAGAGGAGGTCCTGCCGCTCGACCCTCACCCGCGGGTTTCCGGCAAAACGTTCCCTGGCCGCCTCCACCATCGCCTCCGAAGCGTCCACAGCCAACACCGTCCCTCCAGGTATGTGCCGCAAGAGAAGTTCCGTCACCCTGCCCGTCCCGCATCCTGCGTCCATGGTGGCCTCTTCCCCCCACAAGACCAGTCGCTCCAGAAGGCCCGCCCCCCAGCGGGTCTGCGGCGCGGAAAGCTCCTCGTACTCCGTGGCGTCCCATTCGAGCGTCAAACTTCTCCCGCTCCCTAGCTTTATCTCATTATATGATATACAGTAATCATTATATGGACAGTATAGACGAGGCTTTGCTCAAAGACAAGGGTACTGTGGTGAGCGGGGTTGGGGTTTTGGACAAGGCGGTCGCGATTCTGTCTTTCCTCTCGGAGGGTGGCCCGGCGAGCCTGACGGGGGTGGTCGAGGGGACGGGGTTGGCGCGGCCGACGGCGCACCGGCTCTTGACGGCGTTGGAGGCACACCATCTGGTGGCGCGTAGTGGGGGACGGTACGTCCTGGGGCAGCGGTTGCTGGGGTGGGCAAACAAGACGACGGCGGGAGCTGGCCTCGTGGAGGCGGCGCGGCCAGCGCTGACGGCTTTGAGGGACGCCGCGGGCGAGAGCACGCAGTTGTACGTGAGAGAGGGGGAGGCCCGGGTCTGCGTGGCGGCGGTCGAGCGGGCGACGGGGCTCAAGACCACGGTGGCAGTGGGGGCGGTGTTGCCGCTCGTCCGCGGATCGGCGGGGAAAGTGTTGCTCGCGTGGGCTGAAGACCGGGAGCGGTTCGCGGACGAGGTCGACCTTTCGGTGCTGGAAAACGTAAGGCGCAAAGGGTGGGCGGAGAGCGTGGCCGAGCGCGAGGAGGGGGTAGCAAGCGTAAGCGCCCCCGTCTTCGGTCCCAACGGAGAGCCAAGGGCGGCGGTTTGTGCGAGTGGCCCGATCTCACGCCTCGGAGAGCGTCCGGGCGAGCGTCTGGCGGAGAGGGTAGTGGCGGCAGCGCGGGAGATCGAAGGAGCTTTAGGCTCTTAGATAAAGGCCTGAGGGGTTCGAGGCTATTCGGCGCCCAAAGGCGTGGACTAGCCCACCTTCCCGGGGGGATGCAGCTCGATAAACGTCTGTGCCACCTCGGGCATCTCTTCGCGCATCCTTTGCGTTATGCGTTCGAGGAGATCCTCGATCTGATCAGTATCGAGCCCGTCTATGACGTGGATCTCGGTGTTCACGAGCACGGCGTCTGGTCCCAGGTGCATAGTGAGCAACCTCAGAACGTCCGTGACCTCCTCGAAGGAGGTCATGATCTCGCGCATGCGCTCCTCGTCCTCGGGGGGCACCGCTTCGCCCAAGAGGAGCGCGCGTGAGTCGGCGCCGAGCTCGAAGGCGACGAAGCCTAAGATTACGCCGACGCCGATGGAGGCGATACCGTCGTAGACGTGGTTGTCGGTTAGCTGGGTAAGCAAGAGCCCCGCGGCCGCGATGGCGAGCCCCGTGAGCGCCGCCGCGTCCTCGTAGAGCGGTACCTTCATCGTCGTGTTGCGCGTGGTCCTGAAGTGTCCCCAGAAAGAACGGTTCTCGTCTCTCGCGGACTTCAAGAACTCGCGGGTGCTGACGACTAGAGCGCCGCTTTCGAAGACGAACGCCGCGCCCAGGACCAAGTAGGCGATCAGGAATGTCTCCCCTCCTTCCGACTCGCCAGTTATCTTCGTTATGCCCTCGTAGACTGAGAAGACGGCGCCAGCCACGAAGAGCCCCACAGCGACCAGGAGCGACCAGAAGAAACGGTCCTTTCCGTGACCGTAGGGGTGCTCCCGATCCGGGGCGCTCTTGGAGAGGGGCAGGCTGATCAGCAAGAAGATCTGGTTGACAGTGTCGGCCACCGAGTGGGCCCCCTCCGCCAGCATGGCGGCGCTCCCGGAGATGAACCCGGCGACGAACTTGGAGATGGCGATCAGAAAGTTGGCGACGAACGCCGCGAGGACGGACCGCTTCGTTCCCCGTTCTTCGTCGCTCGCGCCCTTGTTCGCCGCCACGTAACTCTCCTACAACGCCCCGTGCAACCCGCTTTGGCTCTCGCGGGGAAGGCAAAATCGTGCAAAGGATATTTGATCCACGGTCTTCTTTCTACCCCAACAGCTACCTTGCCCAGCGAGCTAGGCGAGACGGTGCTCGAAGATCTTCTCCAGGTTCGGCTCTCCGGAGTAGTCTAGGACTGCCTTCTCGAACGTCAGCGTGGCCCGCTGGTTCTCCAGCTCCAGGGTCGCAACCTGGTTCTCGAACCACAGCTCTTGATGGGTCAGGCGCCAGCCGGCTTCTTCTTTACCCAGCCACACAAGCTGGGACAGGAGGCGCCCTACGAGCTCGCCCGGCTTCGTCCAGCCAAGGCTCTGGAGACGCGACTTCTTCCCGGGGAGGGAGTTGCGAAGAGGGGAGCAAACCGCCTGATAGATCGGGCTCTTTACGTCCTCGTCGCGGAACGTCGCCTCTGCCAGGTAGCCGTGGTGCACGTCACCGGAGAGGATGACGATGGAGGCCGGCGCTCCTCCCCTCTCTCCGGCTCCGACACCGCGGATCAGGTCGAGGAGTTTGATGAACGATTCGTGGAACGAGCTCCAGTGGTCCAGGTCCTGAGAGCGCCGGATCCTCTCCCCCCATCCCTTCGCCTTTTCGCCCCACGCCCCCGAGCAGACGGCTTCGTTCCAGACCTGCAGGTGGTGCATGCCGGGTCCGAGCAGGACCGGGAGCGAGGTGCCGAGCAGGAGGTGGTCGAAGTCCCCGGTCGCTTTGTCCTTTATCCACTCCCACTCATCAGCGTCCACCATCGAGCGGTGGCCCTTCTCCAGCACCCTTCCGCCGCGAGAGTCCATCACGACCAGCCGCGTGTCGCCGAAGTCGCGGTGGAAGCTCCAGCGGGTTCCCGCGGTCTCCCGGTGCGTTTCGTACGCGAACTCGCGCAAGATGGGTCCCGCGTCGTCGGCCGTCTCGACCTTCTGGTAGAGATCGTGTCCTTCGAGCTCTCGGGGCGAGAGGTTGCCGAGGTGTTGGTAGATCCAATAGGAGACGTGGCCGCCGACTATCTGTTCGTTCCACCAGGTATGGGTTCGCACCTCCTCGACCCACGCCTCGGAGATGTTCCAGTCATCGCTGACCTCGTGGTCGTCGAAGACCATGGCGGAGGGCACGGTCGAGAGCAGCCAGCGGATGGCCGGATCGCTCCACGAATCCCTGTACAGGCGAGCGTACTCTGAGAAACTCGCCACCTCTTCCCCGGGCGGCTTGTCGGCGTCGCGGCGCGACCGTATGAACTCGAGCGTGTCGAACGGGAGCTTGTGTGCGTAGATCTGGTCGCCAAGGAGCACCAGTGCGCGCGGCAAATCTTCGGCGGGCCCCTCGCGCAGCCGCATCGCCATCGCGTACAGGGCGTCCACCCCGAGGCCCCGCTCGTCCTCTTCATGGCTCAAGGTGTATGGTGGCTCGTGCGGGGCACAGATTCGGCACGAACCGAAGACGAGCTTGAGGCGCGCTCCCTCCTCCGCGGTGTGGATCACGCTCGGCGGGAAAGGCGAGCTGGGCTCCGGCCACTTCTTCTCGCCGTCGAGGAGGACCTCGTACTCGTACGCGTCCCCAGGTTTGAGCCCCGAGACCCGCACCAGAGCGTAGTGGTGCCCCTCGACGTGAAAGGTGCGCGAGCAGGATCCCAACACCTCGACCTCGCACGGGGCGTCAGTCTCGACCCAGATGGTGGCCTCTGTCTCGTCGGCGTAGCGCAAAAGCGGGCCGAGGACGAGTTCAGGCACGGTCGCCTCCGTCTCCGCCGGAGTGCGGAACCCCTTCGCGTCTCATAGGGTCGTTCCCTTCAAGTCGCCCGGAAGGATACACCAACCGCCGCACGCCGCGTCCGCTAGAATAAGCCTCATGCAAGAAGGACAGCGAGTATTCAGCGGTATACAGCCAAGTGGGACTTCCCATCTCGGAACATACGTGGGCGCGTTAAAGAACTGGATCTCCCTGCAGGACGGGTACGAGAGCTACTTCTGCATCGTGGATCTGCACGCCATAACCGTCCCCCAAGACCCGAAGGTTCTCAGGCACAACGTGCGGGAGATGGCGGCTATCTTCCTCGCGGTGGGCCTCGATCCGGAGCGGTCCGTGATCTTCCGCCAGAGCCGGGTCTCCGAGCACACCGAGCTCGCCTGGCTCCTCAACTGCATAGCGAGGGTGGGAGAACTCTCGCGTATGACGCAGTTCAAGGACAAGACCCAAAGGGGGGGCACCGAAGGCGCGAGCGTCGGGCTCTACGACTATCCTGTGCTCCAGGCGGCTGACATCCTCCTCTACTATGCACACCTGGTGCCCGTCGGGGAAGACCAGCGCCAGCACCTGGAGCTTACACGAACGCTGGCGCGCCGCTTCAACGGCCTCTACGGCGAGACCTTCGTCGTGCCGGAGCCCATGATCCTGAAGACCGGGGCGAGGGTCATGGCGCTCGACGATCCCACGTCCAAGATGAGCAAGAGTTCGCCTACGCCCGCCGGGTACGTTGCGCTCCTCGACGAGCCAGACGTCATCCGGCGCAAGATACGTCGCGCCAAAACCGACTCCGGCACCGAAGTCGTCGCCTCCCCCGAGAAACCCGCCATAACGAACCTTCTGGGCATCTACGCTGGTCTGACCGGACGCGCCGTCCCGGAGATCGAGGAGCAGTACCGGGGCAAGGGCTACGGGGACTTCAAGAAGGACCTCGCCGAGGTGGTCGTGGATGTCCTCTCCCCCATTCGGGAGCGGACTTTAGAGCTGATGGACGACCCACGGGAGCTAGACGAGGTCCTCGAGGCCGGAGCCGAGAAAGCGCGCGGGGTGGCCCGTTCTACCCTGCACGACGCCTGGGCTAAGCTGGGCCTCGCCTAGTGCAGGAGACGAAGGCGAAGATCCTCAAGGTTTTGGGCGCCATCCCGAAGGGCGTTCTCTACTCCACGACCGACTGGCACCGCATCCTGGGCGACGACAAGCGCGAGATCCGGCACGCCTTAGACGAGCTCGATGCGGAAGGAAAGATAGAGATCGAAAAGAGCGGTCGCTCGGACAAGCCACTTTACAGGCTCCGAGAGGAGGTGAAAGAGTGAGCGCACGCTACGTGGTAGACGAGAACGGCAAGCGAGTAAGCGTCATCTTGCCCGTCGAGGAGTACGAGCGCATGCTGGAAGAGCTCGAAGAGCTGGAGGACCTCAGGCTCTACGACGAGGCGAAGGCGGAGATCGAACGCGAAGGGAGCGAGGTCGTTCCGCTCGAATAGGCTATGCGTGAGATCCGGGAGGGCAAAGTTATCTGGAATGATGGGTTACTCCAGCGGCGTCGAACGCCGGGCGCAGGAGCAGATAGCCCGGCTTTCGACTCAGGCGCAAAATCGTGTGGAGAGCTCCCTCAAAGCCCTCGCCGACGACCCGCGACCGCGAGGAATCAAAAGCCTGCAAGGCCGTTCCGGGCACCGCCTCCGCGTCGGCAATTACCGCCTCATCTACGAGGTGGACGACTCGTGAACGGTTACGATAACCGCCGTTGGACATCGTAGAGACGTTTACCGCTGAGGGAAAAGATGCGACGCCTTCAATCTATCCTCGACCGCATGGACCGCAAGGGCTACGGCGCCTACAAGGACCTCCAGGGCTCCTACGATCTCGAAGGGTTCACCCTCTTCGTGGACAAGGTACAGCGCGACCCGTTCGCCCCGCCGTCCCTCGTCCGGGTCCGCACCACCGAGAACCGCTTCGATCCTGCGCTCTTCGAGAGCCCCGTGCGCCGGGTGGCGTTCGAGGACTTTCTTACGCGCTCCGTACAGGCGGCGTTGCGTAAGGCCGTTAAGGGGAACAGGGGCTCGGGCGGAAGCGGGCGTATCGAGATACAGCGCCCCTCCCAGGTCGTCTTGCCGCGCACCTCGATGGTCGTGGAGCCGAACTTAGTGGAGGCTCGCCTCGGGGTCGGGTTCCCGGCCCGGGGGCGCACGGTGGATGCCCGCGCCGCCCGGGCAATGCTCCTTGAGGAGCTGCCGCAGGTAGTGTGCTCGGCGCTCACGCCGGCAGGCTCCGACGGGGGAGCGGCCCGGAGGCACGTTGAGATCATCGAGGATGCGGATCATTTGCGAGAGATGCTTTCTTCCTTAGGGCTCGTCGCGTTCGTCGCCGACGGGGCGGTGCTGCCGCGGGAGAGCGGGGCTAGCGACCGTCCCTTGCGCGATGGAGTAGTGCCTTTCGAGAGCCCGGAGGAGTTGCGCGTCGCCGTGGAGCTGCCCAACCGAGGCGAGGTTTCCGGGATGGGGGTCCCGGAGGGGATCACGCTCGTCGCGGGGGGCGGGTTCCACGGGAAGAGCACGCTGCTCTCGGCGCTCTCGTGGGGGGTCTACGATCATGTGCCGGGCGACGGGCGAGAGTACGTGGTGTCGCGGGCGAACACGGTGAAGGTTAGAGCCGAGGACGGACGAAGCGTCGCCGGGGTGGACATCTCGAGCATGATCGGGGACCTGCCCGGCGGTCGCCCCACGACGAGCTTCTCGACCCCGAACGCCTCGGGCTCGACCTCTCAGGCGGCGAACATCGCGGAGGCCCTGGAGATCGGAACCTCGCTCCTCCTGGTCGACGAGGACACGAGCGCGACTAACTTCATGATCCGGGATGAGCGGATGCGCGAGCTCGTGCAAAAAGAACCCATCTCCCCGTTCATAGACCTCGTGCGGCCCTTGCGAGACGCCCTTGGCGTCTCGACGGTAGTGGTCGTCGGCGGGGTAGGCGACTACCTGGACGTCGCGGATCAAGTGATCCTGATGGAGGACTATGAGCCCCGCGTCGCCACGGAGCAAGCGCGCGAGGTGCGCGAAAGGTTCCCGGCCAGGGTGCCGCCCAAGAGCGGGGAGGTAAGCCGTCCAAGGGGCCGCCAGGTGCGGGCGTCCTCGATAGACCTCCGGCGCGGCAGGCGCGAGACGGCGCGGGGTAGAGGCTTAAACACCATAGAGCTCGGCCGGGAGCGGGTGGACCTCTCGCACCTGGAGCAGCTCGCCGAGTCTGGCCAGACCGAGGCCATAGCCCGCCTCATCGGCGAGTTCGCCTCCGGGAGCGAAAGTCGCGGTGTCGAGGATGTGGTGCGCGGCGCACTCGATGGGATCTCGAAGACCGGCCTCGACTCTCTGGGAAACTTCCGGGGACATCCCGGGGAGCTGAGCCTGCCCCGGCCGCAGGAAGTGGCAGCGGCGATCAACCGCGTCCGCTCCCTCGTGGCCTCCACGCAGAAGGGGAAGTAGAACCGCTCACAGAGCGCTACGAGAACCAAGGTAGTATGGCTCTCTATATGAACGAGAAGGAGGACCATGGCGCACGAAAGCTACAGCAGCCCGCCAGAGATGACGATCTCCCCCGACAAGGACTACTACGCGACCTTTCGCACGGAGAAGGGCCCGATCCGCATCAAACTCTTCGCCGATAAGGCGCCGGAGACAGTGAACAACTTCGTCTTTCTGGCGCGCGAGGGCGCCGTGCCGAGTACCAAGAGCGGTTCGGCGGGATGTTTATATGGGAGGAGAGTTCCTATGATAAGGGGTAGGCTGCGAAAGCGAACTATATAAGCATCCCGCAGCCCGACGGCACACGGGCCAGGTTCCCCCCATACGCTGCAAAGGAGGCGTTCCTCGCCAGCCGGTCTATGCATGCTGGCATTCTACTTGTACTGGGCGCCATCGATAGCAGCAGGATGTTCACTACTACTTGCGTTCCCGAGAGCATTCAACTCCAGAAGCTCAGCTAGTAGAGATAAGGTACTTCGCTTTATAGATGGGCATCCTGGGGTGAAGAGAAACCAGTGGCGCAACACACCTCTAGTGCTATTAGAGAACACTCCATGGTGCCCAAAGCACCACAATCTATTGGCCTTCTGTCACTCGCGCACAGAAGGCATACCGGCACGATAGATATGTGAGCACTATGGCTCAAAAGTAACACACCGGCTACTCGGTAGATATAATTTAGAGTGAGGATTTGAAGGAACGGTGCTCCTCCCCATGAGGAGCACGTTAGGAAAAAGGTATGGGGAAAGGCTATGTCATCTGAAGAAGAGAGTTCCTTAGAAAACAGGGAAGAGAGAGTAAGGTTGCTCTCTT
>JALZFJ010000297.1 GCA_030867425.1 Actinomycetota bacterium
CTCAGTATCCTCCGCTCGTAATCCTCTGCCGAGGCATCGTAGAGCTCCGCGACCTCCTGGCTGTCTTCGGCATTGAAGACACTCTGCAAATCGAACGTCCTCTGCGAACGCTGCTCGGACCTGTCGGCATCGCTCACCCCATGCCTCCCTTGTACTCGTGGATCTGCTCTAGCGGCGCGCTAGGGCACGTTCAAGCATCTTTATGCACCTTACACTAAGGCGGTGGCTCCCGCAACGACTCCACTAGAGTAGGAAGAACAAGCTTAAGCATCTCCAACCTGGCATTGAACTTCCACAGCTTCCAGTAAACGCAGGCCCTGCAGGACAGCCTGCTTCAACCCGACTCAGGCCAGGTATCCCATAGGAAGTCTCGGGTCACGAGCTTTGCCGGTTCTCTAGCAGGCCGATCGCCCTGAGGGCCTCTCTGGTGGTCTGGTAATGCCTGGTGTCTTCTATCTGCTCGTCCCAACCGGCCTTTTTGAGCCGTTCACGAACCGGGAGCTTCAAGTGCGTGAACACGATCTCTATTCCGCTGGACCGGTATTCTGACACTAGGTCTTCGAGGCCCTCAACGGCCGTCACATCGATACTGTTGACGCCCCGGCAATCGATAACGATCCACTTTAATCTCGGTCTGTCTGCTACCTCTTGGATCAGCCACTCTTCGAGGAAGGGTACGTTGGCGTAGTAGAAGGATGCGTCGAAGCGGATAATCATGGCCTCTGGGTAGGTTTTACCCTCAGGGTAGCTCTCCAAGCCCAGGAACGCTTCTTTTTCCTCGACGTAGCCCAGCTCGGCTATGTGAGGATAAGCGGTACGCCGGACGAACATGACCAGGGCGAACACGACGCCTGTGACGATGCCTTGTTCAACCCCGACCAAGAGCGTCACGGCGAAGGTGAGCAGGAGCGTCAAACCATCTATTTTGCGGATCTTGAAGGTGCGTCGGGCTTCTTCGAAGTCGAGCAGATTGTACACAGCCACCACTATGACCGCGGCCAAAGCCGCGTTCGGCAGGTAGTAGAAGAGCGGGGTCAGAAAGATCAGGGTCGCGAGGATCAGGAGCGCGGTGACGATGGAGGCCAGCTGCGTCCGGCCTCCCGACTGGTACTGTACGGCCGTCCGGGAAAAGGAACCTGCGACCGGAAAGCCCGAGAAAAAAGCGGCCGAGACGTTGGCTAAACCCAAGGCCCTCAGCTCCTGGTTCGAGTCGATCTTGTACTTTTCCTTCGCGGCGATCGCTTTGGCCACCGAGACCGACTCTACAAACCCGACGAAGGCCACTATCAGGGCCGCAGGCAACAGGACGTTAAAGGCCCCGAGATCTGGCTCGGGTGTCGAGAGACTCGGAAGCCCTCCCGGCACATTGCCGACTATGCTGACGCCTCTTTCGTCCAAGCCCAGGACGTAGACGACGAGCGTGCTCGCGGCCACCACGATCAGGGCGCCGGGGAGGCGGGGCAGCACCTTCGCGAAGAACACGAGTGCCACGATGGCGCTCACGCCCACTGCCAGGGTGACCGGGTTCGTCTCGCCGATACTTCGCCCGATCTCGAGCACCGTGCTTACGGTCGAACTATGGGTGGAAACTGGGATCCCTAGAAGGTGCTTCACCTGGCTCAACATGATTATGATCGCGGAGGCGTAGATGAACCCGCTCAAGACCGGGCGCGGGATGAAGTTGGTGACGAAGCCCATCTTCAGAAGGCCCAAAGCCAGCTGCAGCGCGCCGACCATCAGGGCGAGGAGCAGGGCGAGGGAGATGTACTCCCCCGTCCCCGGCTCCGCGAGCGCGGAGACCGAGGTGAAGGTGAGGAGCGCCATGAGCGCAGGCGGACCGACCGGCATGTGCCGGCTGGTGCCAAAAAGGGCGTAGACGATCGCCGGGACCGTAGAGGCGTACAGCCCATATATGGTCGGCAACCCAGCGAGCAGCGCATACGCCATACCCTGCGGGACGAGCATGGCGGTCACAATAAGAGCCGACAGCAGATCGCTCGCCAGGTAGCTCCGCTTATAGTTCCGGAGCCACCTGTAGGCGGGAAGGAAGTTCTCTAAAGCCCCCATGTGGCCTCGACAAGCGCCAGCTGCTCCCTAGTCCTCGACGAAGAAGACCTCACTGTCCGGCCGGTAAGGCCGCTCGAAGACCTCCGGGCGCCTGAGGCCATTCTCTAGCGGTCCGGGACGGGT
>JALZFJ010000311.1 GCA_030867425.1 Actinomycetota bacterium
CGACTACCAGTACCAAGAGGGCCGCTAAGATCCAGCGTGAGTAGTTCATGGTCTTTTTTCTCATAGCGAAGCTTGAAGCTCCAAAGACACCTTCCCGAGATTTGCCTGAGCCCTTGGTAATCCCACCTTGTTTCAAACAATATACCCTTACAGAGTACGCTTCATCGCTAAGTAAAGATGAAAAGACTCTAGTGGCACCTAATGTTCGAGTGATTGGGGTGCTAGCTGTAGGCGTGGTTTACGCTTGTCGCGGTGCCGGAACTCGTCGGGGCTTGTACATCGAGGCTCGAACTTTGGAGAGAAAAGGAGAGTTATGCTGGAGTTTTGCTCATAATACTTACCCCTACGTTCAGCGAACCCAGATGGTTCTCGCCCACAAGGGTGTCCCCTTCGAGCTGATTAAGATAGATTTGGGGAACAAACCGGATTGGTTCCTCGAAATCTCGCCCTACGGCAAGGTCCCGGATCTCAAGGTTGGCGACGCGGTCCTCTGCGAGTTGGCCATCATCAGCGAATACTTCGACGAGGTCTACCCCGAGAACCGGCTCCTCAGCGAGGATCCTTTAGAACGCGCCTCCCAACGTATCCTCATTAAATATTTATCGAACAAGTTCGTCCCGCTGTTCTACAAGCTGCTCCTCGCCCAGGAAGAAGCGCAGGAGGGCTACAAGGAGAAGCTGCCGGCTCATTTCGACTACTTCGAATCGCTACTCCGGGACCGCACCTGGCTCTCCGGCGACGAGTTCAAACTGACGGCCCTGAGCTTCCTGCTGTGGTTCGGGCTCCTCGTCGTCCTAAAGCGCTACCGCGACTTCGCCCTGCACGCCTCCTTAGCGGGGCTGAACCGCTGGTGGCAGGCCTGTCGAGACCGGCCCGACGCCGACGCCACGAAGTCGGAACCCGACTTCCTTGTCAAGAGCTACGCGAGGTAATCGAATGGAGTCGCAAGCGGCAGCACTGCGAAAGAGATGGGCACGTAGCCCCGTATAAGGGTTTCTGCTGGTCGCCGGGCCACGAAGAGCGTGTCCACGTTTCGCCTCAAGTTACTTACGAGGAGCGCGGCGAGGCAGGGGCTCCTCCAGTCGTCTTGCTTCACGGCTTCCCGGACGACGCCCGGACGGGGCGTCGGGGCGGTGACGGAACCCGTTTTGGACGGGTGCTAGGGTAGGCGGGCAGCTCGATCGGCGTCGAGGGTTACCGGCCGTTCGGCTCTTCGTCAGCGGCTTTTTTCCTGGCCTTGCGGCGGCGGTAGACGTAGAGGGCGACGAGGAGGACGACCAAGATGACGAAGCCGTAGCCGACGGAGCGGGCAACGGCGAGAAGCTCGTTCCAGTACTCGCCGAAGACGTAACCGACAGTGGCGGCGAGGAGGGCCCAGGTGATGGTAGCGGCGAGACTGTAGGGGAGGAAGTTTCGATATTTCATCCCACTGACCCCGGCGAAGAGCGGGGTCATACTCCTCAAACCCGGACCAAAACGCCCCACGAAGACCGTCTTGCGGCCGTGCTCCTCGAAGTAGCGCTCGACCTTGCCCAGGCTCTTCGCGTCGAGGACGAAGGAGAGTAAGCGTACCTTGAGGATACGGGTTATAAGGGGACGGCCGCCGACGCGCCCGATCCAGTAGACCGCGTTGTCCGAGACAGTGGCGCCCAAGAATCCCAAGAGCATCACCAGCGGCAGGAACGACTGGCCGCCGTTGGCGAAGAAGCCCCCGGCGAACATCACTATGTCCCCCGAGGACGGCAGCCCGAAGTTATCCAGCGCCGAGCCCAGGAAGATGACCACGTAGCCGTACTCGAGGAGCAGGCCCGCGATGAAATCGAGCAACCCCTGGGGCGAGTCCGGCACGGAACGGATGAAGTCCAGGATCCCGTCCATAACCGGGACGCTTTATACCACGAGAGATGCCGCGCGAAGCGGCGGCCGTTGACGTGCCGAGCGGGGACCGCTATGCTGCCCGCAAAGGAAAGGGCGGAGGGGCCCAGGAAGCCGGTGAGAGTCCGGCGCGGTCCCGCCACTGTGACCGGGGAGCGAACCCGAAGATAGCCACCGCCGCGCCCACGGCGGGAAGGCCGGGGGAGCGGGGATCCGGGAGTCAGGAGACTGGTCTTTCGCCCGCTACGACCCGGAAGGGGCGAGGACCCCTTAAGGAGGCTATATATGGACAGGACCCTCGGGAATACGCACCTCACCCTACCCCTCGTGCTGGCGTTCGTCGCGCTGGCCCTCTTCGCCGTGCTCTTCGACAACGGAACGCTTTTGGCTCCCCTCCTCGGCGACGCCTCATACGCGGCTAACTACCTACACGAGCTCTTCCACGACGGGCGGCACCTGCTCGGCGCCCCCTGCCATTAGGCCGCGGGGCCGTGATCTGGACCCACGTGCGCCGGGGACTCCTGGCCGGGCTTCTCGCCGGGTTCCTCGCCGGTCTCTTCGGCTTCGCGTTCGGCGAGCCGACACTGGACCGTGCGGTGGATCTGGAGGACCGTGTGCAACAAGGAGAGCACTCTCATGAGGAGGAGGTGTTCGACCGCGGGGAGCAGAAGGCGGGGTTGTTCCTGGCGACCACCCTTTACGGGATCGCCGTGGGCGGCATCTTCGGCCTCGTCTCGGCTTACTTTCGAGGCAGAACCTCGCTGCGTAGCGCGTGGGTGCGGAGCCTGGCGCTCTCCGGCGCGATCTTCACCGGGGCTGTGTTCCTGCCATTTCTCAAGTATCCTCCGAACCCGCCCGGCATCGGGACGGCACCGGAGACGCTCGCCGCCCGCACCACGGCCTACCTGGCGATGGTGGTCCTCTCCCTGCTCGTTCTGTTCTTTGCCTGGCGTCTGTCCCGGGGAATCAAGAGCTTCGCCGCGCCGACGCGGCACCTCTCGGTGAGCGGTTTCCTCCTCGTCTCCTGGGGGTTGTTGCTCGCGCTCATGCCCGACTTCGGAGACATAGGAGAAGCGTCGATAGACCTTGTGTGGGGATTCAGGCTCTCCGCTCTGGGAACGCAGGCCGTCTTGTGGGCAGGGATCGGCGGCGTCTTCGGGCTGCTCGGCGAGAAGGCGGAGGCGCAGGAAGCCGTCGGCTCCCGCGATGCTGAGACCGTCGCCGCAGGAGGCGGGCCGCGATGATGGGCGCCCTACTCGTCGCCGGGACGCACTCGGACGCGGGCAAGAGCGTGCTCGTGGCCGGTATCTGCCGTTGGCTCGCTCGCGAGGGCGTCAAAGTGGCACCGTTCAAGGCGCAGAACATGGCGCTCAACTCGTTCGTGACGAGAGAAGGGGCGGAGATCGGACGTGCCCAAGCCGCCCAAAGCCTAGCCG
Organism: Actinomycetota bacterium; assembly: GCA_030867425.1. Lineage (GTDB taxonomy): Bacteria > Actinomycetota > Rubrobacteria > Rubrobacterales > Rubrobacteraceae > Rubrobacter_F. The sequence goes on from JALZFJ010000311.1 coordinate 3,312, forward strand.
CCCGCGTCGAACCCGAGGCTGCGATGAATCCCGTTCTGCTCAAGCCCTCGGCGGAGAAGAGGACCCAGGTGATCTTGCGCGGCAAGCCTTTCGCCACGGCGAGCGCCCGGAGCTACCAAGGGATGAAGGGGGAGCTCCTGCCGGTGGTTATGGAGTCCTTTGAAGACCTCCGGCGTAGGTTCGAGGTGGTGGTGTGCGAGGGGGCGGGGAGCCCGGCGGAGATCAACCTAAGAAAAAACGACCTCGCCAACATGGGCCTCGCGCGGGCGGCGAAGCTCCCCGTGGTCGTGGTCGGCGACATAGACCGGGGTGGTCTCTTCGCTTCCTTGTACGGAACACTCGCGCTGCTCGATAGTGAAGACCAGGCGCTCGTCGGTGGCTTTATCGTGAACAAGTTCCGGGGTGATAGGGCTGTACTCGCGCCAGGGCTCGAGACATTGAGCGAGCTCACGGGCCGCCCTTTCTTCGGTACACTGCCCTACGTCCGGGGCCTCTGGCTCGACGGGGAGGACTCTCTCGCCCTCCACGCGCCGCGGGACCTTTCGCCGCCTCGGGGCAAGAACGTTTTGAGGGTCGCGGTCGTGTGCGTCCCCAGGATCAGCAACTTCACCGACTTCGACGCCTTGTCGCACGAGCCGGGCGTCGCGGTCTCGTTCACGGAGTCCTCGCAGGAGGTCCTCGTCTCAGACCTGGCTATCGTCCCCGGCACCAAGGCTACCGTTGCCGACCTCGCCTGGCTGAGAACCCGCGGCCTCGACGGTGCCCTGGCCGAGCGGGCGAGGTGCGGCTTGCCCACCCTCGGGATCTGCGGCGGTTATCAGATGCTCGGGAGGCGCATCACGGACGGCGTCGAGAGCGGCGAGGGAGAAGTTCTTGGGCTCGACCTCCTGCCTACGGAGACGGTCTTCGGGGAGGAGAAGCTCCTCGCGCGCCCCGAGGGACTTGCGCTGGGGTTCGGGAACGTGGAGGTCTCGGGGTACGAGATCCGGCACGGCCGGGTCCACCGCTTCGGTGGCGAGCCGCTCTTCACGATGAACGATTCGCAAAACGGCGACGCCGAAGGCTGCCGGGTCGGGGCGGTTCTAGGCACGTCCTGGCATGGCGTCTTGGAGTCCGATGGCTTCAGGCGCGCGTTCTTGCGCTGGGTCGCCGAAGAGCGCGGTCTCGACTGGTTGGCGGGCGACGTGACGTTCGCCTCCCGCAGAGAGGCACAGCTCGACACTCTAGGAGACCTCGTCGCCGAGAACGTCGACCGCGAGGCTTTGCTGCGATTGATAGCAGACGGTCCACCTTCGATCAGCCGGCAGGTATCAGGTATCAGCTGTCAACAAACGGCTGGGACGGCTGACGATACGCCCCGCGCGGAAGCGTCGCTTTCGGCGAACGGGAAAGGCGGCCCGAATTTCTCACCGGCTAGGTTTGCGGCGCCGGGTGACGACGAGCAAAAGCTGAGAGCTGATGACTGACACCTCAAAAGCAGCGAAGCTGCTATTCCTAACTACCGCGGATACCGAGATCCTGGCCGCCGCCCGTGCCACCGAGCTCCTCCCCGAAGGATTCCCCGAAGTCCGTTGCGCGAACCCCACGACGCTCGAAGATCCACGCGCCTTCTTCCGAGAGACGCTGCCCGAAGCTGGGGCCGTGATGGTCCGGCTCCTCGGCGGTCGGCAGGCTTGGCCTGAAGGGTTCGAGGAGCTCAGGCGACGGTGCGAGGAGTTCGGGGTGCCGCTGCTCGCCTTCGGGGGAGAGGCCGAGCCCGACGCGGAGCTTACGGCGCTTTCGACCGCGCCTTCTGGCGCCGTCGCCGAGGCGTTCGAGTACCTCCGGCACGGCGGCGTCAGGAACACGGAGAACCTCTTCAGGTTCGTCGTCGACACCATCCGCGTCGAAGGGTACGGTTTCGAGCCGCCCCTAGAGCTGCCGGAGCTCGGCGTCTATCATCCGAGGCTCCCTGAGGGTTCCACGCTCGAAGACTTGCTCGCGCTACACGACGCGCGGAGGCCGACGGCCGGCGTGATCTTCTACCGCACCCACTGGATGAGCGGCAACACCGCCTTCGTAGACGCCCTCGTGGAGTCCCTTGAAAGGTTCGGAGCCGACGCCCTCCCCGTGTATTGCTACTCCTTGCGGGCGGACGAAAGAGGCGAGGTCCCCGCGCTGGAGATGCTGAAAGGACGGGTGGACTGCCTCATAACTACGGTGCTCGCCAGCGGGGGCTCGAACACCGCCGACGCGAGCAAGGAGGGCTCGCCGGAGGACTGGCTTGAGTGGGAGGTCCCGGCGCTCGAATCCCTAAACGTGCCGGTGGTACAGGGGATCTGCACGACCTCTTCACGCGAGACGTGGCAGGCCTCCGACGCTGGCCTCTCGCCACTAGACGTAGCCTGGCAAGTGGCGATACCGGAGTTCGATGGGCGCATCGTCAGCGTCCCCTTCTCCTTCAAAGAACGTCTCGGCGCCGACTCGCCCGTGGGCGCCCCCCTGACCTTCTACGGGGCCGATCCCGAGCGAACCTTAAGGGTGGCAGGCCTAGCGGCCCGCTTCGCCCGTCTCGGGCGCGTCCCGAACGTCGACAAGAAGGTCGTCGTCCTCCTCTCGAACTATCCGACCAAGCACTCGCGGGTCGGCAACGCCGTCGGCCTCGACACCCCAGCGAGCGCCGTCGGGCTGCTCGGGGCCATGCGCGAGGCCGGATACGAGGTAGACGGGGCGCCGGAGGAGGG
>JALZFJ010000350.1 GCA_030867425.1 Actinomycetota bacterium
CTACTCGGTGTCCAAGAGAACCGGGAGCGATGGAGCGGCAACCCTCCCAACCACTGCGCGACATGCCGCGAGCTATCGCCACTTTGCAAACCCAGCAGACCGCGTCGCCGAGCTTGATCGGCTTTGCCCTGCCCGCCGGCCGATCCGAATCCTGGCCGTGCAGCGCAGGATCGCCAAAGGTGTCCGCGAACGGACGGGACCTGAGCCAATCGGGGGCGCTGGCTCTCGTCCGTGCTGGGTCCGCACGACATCGAACGTGGCGGTCCCCGCCGGGCACGAGTGGTCACGACGGGTAGAAAGGAACTGCAGGTACCAGAACCTTCAAACCCAGTACCTCGGCCGCTAACCCGGGATGGAAGCGGGTTCGAATCCCACCTCACCAGCAGGTCGCCGGCCTGCTTGCGGTGTTGTGACCAGCTAGCTGGCGCCCTAACCGCAAGCGCATGGCCGCGCGCCAGGTTCCCCCGTCCGAGCGGGGGAGCACGGCTGCTCATGGCTCCAGCCGTGCTCCCCGCTTTGACCCCGATGTGCTAGGTCAGCGCCGGAACCAGCACCTCGCAGAACAGCTCGAAGTCGCTCGCCAGGTCTGGGTGCGGGCCGTGCTCACCAGAAACCGTCTGCGAGACGAACTCCAAGTCGCCGTTGGGCAGTGGTCGGAACGTCGTGGCGATGGTCACGACGCCTGCGTCCCGCGACAGCGTCGGGCCACCGAGGATCGAGAGCTTCTCGGGCAACCCCTTGTAGGTCTGGATGAAGGTGATGGTCCCGTCGGGGTTCTCGATCGGCTCGGCAGGCCCGCTGCCCTGCCCAGCCGAGAAGATCACCACCGACTTGCCGCTCTCGGTCGCGGTGAACACCTGCCGGAACCTGCCCGTTCCAAGGAAGGTACCATCGGCGTAGAGCCTGAAGTTATCGACAACGCTGATCGTGCTCGTTCCCTCGATGCCACACAGCTCATATGGGAAGGTGTCGGTGAACCGATTGTGCTCGTTGACGATCGGTGCCGCCGCGAACGCACCGCTCGAACCGGCGAGCGTGAGCGCTAATGCGGCTGCGAGGACCAGGACAAGCTTGCGCATGGTCTCCCCCTTCCAGGGTCCAACTCATCGGTAACGACCGCAAAGGACGGTAATCGAGCCGACGAGGAGGAGAAGCCGTCCGATTGTGGCGTCCGCATGGGACCCCCCCTTCGGATAGCCGTCAGCGCCGAAGCGACGGCAAGCGGCTGATCCTAGACAGACTTCGCACAGAGTTCAAGACCTCTGTAAGGCCTCATAATCGAAGTTGTAGGTGAGGCCGAGGATCCTGCCTGCTGCGACATGCCGTAGCTGCCGGCCTGCTGCGGACAGTGGCAACAAGGCAAGTGATCACCGAGGACAGGTCGCCATCCTCTGGTCGAGTTGGTGGCCAAGGCTGCAGGCTGTATCGGCGTCCTTACTCGCCGGCGGTGCCACTAGCGTGCCATGCACAGCGGTCATGACCGGTCCCCAGCGGACAACGACGGACAAGCACGAAGCAGCCTCGACCTGCGCCATTCCCCGCCCTCACAGGCGCCAGCAGCGGCCGAACTGGCTTTGGGAGTAGGGGTCGGCTGGCTCAGGCTTGCATCGGCCTTGCCGTGCCCGGCCGGCCGATCGGTCCCTGGTCGCACAGGACCGGAGCGCCGCAGGCGTCGGCGACCGGACGAAACCGGGCCTCGGTCCGTGCTGGGTCCGTGGCAGGTCGGGACCATGGGGCACGGGTGATCACCAGATTATGGTCTAGTGGCGTAAAGATGCTATCCAGGTAATCGAGGCGCGCCGGCCACTAGTAAGCAATTTCATTCTTTACCCCAGTGTATATTCTGAGCCCGTAAAGGTAAGGAACGGAGGACAAAGTAGATTCCAGGTCGCCGTAGTATGCTTCGTCCGGGACCGATCAGAAAGGACTATTGCCAAGGGCGCCTTAATCGATCTAGTGCCGCGTCCGGCAACGTTTGCCCTATTGGATTGAAAGAGCTGGTCGGAGGCTTGGCGGCATCCTGGTGGAGACTCTCGGCGACATCGGGTCGTCGAGAGGAGACAGGTGGCCGAGCGGGTCCGGGTGCGGGAGATCAGCAACCAGGAGGGCAACCGGCTGCTGCGCATCGTCCGCCGCAGCTCTGGATCGGTGGTCACCTGGCGGCGGGCGCAGATGGTGCTCCTCAGCGCCCAAGGCATGGACGTCGCCGAGATCGCCCAGGTCACCTTCACCAGCCCCGACCGGGTCCGTGACGTGCTGCACAACTTCAACCTGGACGGGTTCGACGCCCTGTACCCGCGCTACCGGGGCGGCCGCCCGCCGACCTTCACCCTGGCCCAGCGCCGAGCGATCAAGCAGCTCGCCTTGTCCCGCCCACGGGACCATGATCTGCCGTTCTCCACCTGGAGTCTGGCCAAGCTGGCCGACTTTCTGGTCGCCGAGGGGGTGGTCGACGACATCAGCCACGAGGGCCTGCGGGTTCTGCTCCGCGAGGAGGGCGTGTCCTTTCAGATGATCAAGACCTGGAAGCAGTCGCGCGACCCGGATTTCGAGGCCAAAAAGAACCGCATCCTGCACCTGTACGGGCTGATGGACGGCACCACGGACATCCTGGATGGCGACCCGGAGGTGGTCATCTGCGTAGACGAGTTCGGCCCGCTCAACCTCCAACCCCACCCAGGCCGGCAGTGGACCCTGGCCGGCGGTGGTGGGCCGACGCCGCGGCGCCGACGGCGCGCCACCTACACCCGCCCCCACGGTGTGCGGCACCTGCTGGCCGCCTACGACCTTTCCCGCGACCGGCTGTATGGGCACATCAAGCCGCGCAAGCGCCGCGGCGAGTTCCTGGTGTTCTTGCGCTATGTACGCTCGCTGTATCCGCCCGGGGTGCGGCTCGGGCTGGTGCTGGACAACTACAGCCCGCACCTGTCGACCCGTGACGACCCGCGGGTTGGCCAGTGGGCTGCGGCCAACAACGTCGAGCTGGCCTATGTGCCCACCAATGCCTCCTGGCTCAACCGCATCGAGGCCCAGTTCACCGCGCTGCGCTACTTCGCCGTGGACGGCACCGACCACGCCAGCCACACCGAGCAGGCCAGCATGATCCGCCGCTACATCGCCTGGCGAAACCAAAACACCCGCGACCGCCGCCTCGGCAAAATCCTCAACAGGGCAAACGTTGCCTGACGAGGCACTAG
>JALZFJ010000363.1 GCA_030867425.1 Actinomycetota bacterium
ACCGCGAGCGGCGTCGTCTTCGACCTGCTCGACATAACTCACAAGGTCGTAGAAGAAGAGGGTGGTTAACGTGCAAAACGGATACACGGTCGCGGTGGTGGGCGCCGGGCTCGTCGGCGAACGCCTGATCGCCGAGCTCAGGCGCCGGGAGTTCCCCCTGAAGGAGCTTCGCGTCCTGGCCCGTAGCGCGCGCCGGGTTACTTTGGCCGGAGAGACCTTCGAGGTCGGGGTGGCGAAGCCCGATGCCTTCGAGGGCGTGGACCTCGCGCTCTTCGCCGGAACCGAGGGGGAGAAGGGCGCCGCGCTCCAACTCGCCAACGAGGCCACCGATCGTGGCGCAGTCGTCATAGATAATGGGAGCGACTTCCGGCTCGATCCCGAGGTGCCCCTCGTGGTGCCCGAGGTGAACGTGGATGCTCTATACGACCACAAGGGCATAATCGCCAACCCAAACTGCTCCACTATACAGCTGGTCGTGACGCTCGCTCCTATAGCCCGCGAATTCGACCTCAGAAAGGTGGTCGTCTCGACTTACCAGGCGGTCTCGGGCGCAGGGAGGAGCGGCGTCGAGGCTTTGGAGATCGGGCGGGAGGACGCCTTCCCAAAGCCCATAGTCGGGAACGCCATTCCGATTATCGGTGGAGTAGGCGAGGACGGGTACACGACGGAGGAGAACAAGATGAAGGAGGAGTCGCGCAAGATCCTCTCTCTCCCCGATCTCCCGGTCTTCCCGACGGCCGTCCGCATCCCCGTCCATACCGGACACTCCGAGAGCGTCTACGTCGAAACCGAAAGGGACGTAACGCTGCCGGAGGTCTTAGAACTCTTCCGCGAGGCGCCCGGCGTCTCGTTCTCAGGCGATGCGGTGGACTTCACGACGCCACTCGAAGCCGCGGGCGATCCCGGGGTCTTCGTCGGGAGGGTGCGCGTGGACGAGGGTGCAATAGAGTACTGGTGCGTCTCAGACAACCTCTTGAAGGGCGCCGCGACGAACGCGGTCCAGATCGCCGAGTCGCTCGTCGGGGCGAGGGTGTAGAGCGTATCTGGTAAGGGTGCCGAGCCTGGAGATCAGGGCCGCAACGCCGGATGACGTTCCGCTGATCCTCTCGTTCGTAAGGGAGCTCGCTGAGTACGAGCGCCTCTCGCACGAGGTCGTCGCCACCGAGTACACCTTGCGGGAGTCGCTCTTCGGGGAACGGCGGGCCGAGGTGGTGCTCGGGTACCACGAGGGCGCTCCCGCCGGCTTCGCACTCTTCTTCCACAGTTTCTCGACCTTTCTGGGCCGACCCGGGATATACCTGGAAGACCTCTACGTGAGGCCGGAGTTTCGCAGCCTGGGCATGGGACGCGCTCTGCTCGCCCATCTCGCCAAGCTGGCGAAGGAGCGCAACTGCGGGCGTCTCGAATGGTCCGTTCTCGACTGGAACGAGCTGGCCATTAGACTGTACAAGGGCGTCGGCGCCGTCCCGATGGATGAGTGGACGGTGTACCGCGTAGCCGGGGAGGCGCTGGACAAGCTGGCAGCCCGGGGCTGACGTCGTGCGGCCTTGTACGAAGGGCCGCCAACTCGCTACACTTGGGGAAGCCAAGGGCCAAAGGAGGGAGCATGACTGAGGAGAGACGCTCTTTTTGGGACAGGATCTTCAACACCCGGACTAGTAATGAGCGGGAGAGAAAGGTAGTCGAGTACATAGTCCACCGCATAGGTGAAGGGGCGCATCTGGGAGACGTGTTGCAGGAAGAGTACGTCCGCCGCAACGCCTCGTCCGAAGAGATCGAGACCATTCTCGACAACCCCAGGCTCGTCGAGACTGCCCGCGAGGAGATGCGCAAGGACTTCTCCTCTGGCGAGCTCGACCCGCGCCGGCGCCCGACCTAGCGTCCGGTATTTGCGAGCTGGCGGAGGGAGAATCGTGTCCGAACTCCCACGCCTCGTGCGGACGTCCCTTCTCGAGGTAGCCTTCGACGAGCGCCGGGATCCGAGAGCGTCTACTGTCGTGCTGCTCCCCGGTTTCCCGCCGACGCGCGGACGTACGAGAGGGTCGCCGGCCTTCTGACCGCCACCGTGTACCGCCTCTTAGCCCCTTACCTGAGGGGTTTTGGTGCGCCCCGGTTCCTCGACGAAGACACACCCTGAAGCGGACAACTCATAGCGCTTGGGCAAGACGCCGTCGAGTTCATCGATGCTTTGAACCTCACCAGTCGTCCTCATCGGCCGCGACTGGGGCGTGTGTGCCGCTTACGTCGTCGCGACCCTGCAACCGAAGCGGGTGAGCGTCTGTATCATACTCTCCGTAGGCTACGGCACGAACGACCCTAGTCAACAGCTCTATGTCGCGCAGACCCGGGCGTACTGGTATCTCCACTCGTACTGGCACCTCTGGGGCGACGCCCCCGACGATCCGATCTACGACGTGCTAGAAGCGCGCTTCGCAGATCCGCCGCAAGTCGCCGTCCCGTCCACCCTCCTCCACAGGCCGACGACGGCGCGACGCTGCTCGAGACCTCCGGAGGCAAGGAGAGTTACTTTACGGTCTGGTATACCCGCCACGTCTTTTCCGGCGTCGGGCATTTCGTGCAACGTGAGCGGCCCGAGGTGGTCGTCGACGCCGTTCTCGAACGCGCGACAGCGGGATGAACCGGGTATCGCCCTCGCGATTCCGTCCGGTTGTATAATTCTAGAGTTGCTAACCCCTTACATACGCTTTTGGAGGCTTCGATGCCGATTTACGAGTACAAGTGCGAGAACGGGCACGTCTTCGACGTGATGCAGAGGTTGTCCGACGATCCTTTGACGGAGTGCACCGTCTGCGGCGCCCCCGTGACGAAGGTTCTCCACCCGGTCAGCATCTCCTTCAAAGGCTCGGGCTTCTACTCCACCGACTACGACAAGAAAGGCCCGAAAGGGGAGCCGAAGGAAGCCGCCGCTACCAGCGGCGACTCTACGAACGGCGCCTCCGACTCCGGCTCCAAAGCAAAGAAGTCCGAGAAGACCTCAACCGAGAAAAGCACCAAGAAAGAGGATTGAGGTCCGACGTGGCAAACGTTCCCCCGGACAAACTTTGAGGAGTCCCACTCGGCAGGTCGAACAAGGCTCGGGGCCCAAGGCCATCCTCGCCCTTACCTTCCTCTTCGTGCTCGTCTCGGTCTTCGTCTCTGCCGGGCTCGTTGTCTACACCGCCTGGAACCACGACCTCAGCGATGGCCTCTTCGCCCTCGCCTTCGCTGTCCTAAGCGCCAAGATGGCCTTCTCCTGGGTCCTCTGGCGCGACGACGAAAAGGAGCACCAACTCCCCAAGTAGCATCGCCGGGCCCGGAACGTTTCCTGAAAAGTGCTGCAAAACAGACCTCAACTTTTGGTTGAGGTGGTATAGACATACTCTTCTCTTCGCCTTATAGTGGCGCCCGTCTAGGAAGGACGGGGAGAACGGGCGACGGCGGGGCCTAGCGTCTCTAGGTCTCCGCCGGTCGTTCCGCCGGTCGGATGTAGGGGAGGAGCGGTTTGTCGGTCACGCCTTTTGCGCACTTGCACTGCCATTCGGAGTACTCATTGCTCGATGGGGCGAGCCGGATCAAGGACCTAATCTCCTTCGCCAAGGAGCAGAACATGCCCGGCCTCGCGCTCACCGACCACGGCGTGATGTACGGCGCGATCAAGTTCTATAGCGAGGCGAAGAAGGCCGGCATAAAGCCCATCATGGGCTGCGAGGTCTACGTCACCGCCGACAGGAGAGCTCGCAGCCGCGCCCCGTACTACCACCTCACGCTCCTCGCTCGCACCCCCGAAGGCTACAAAAACCTCATGAAGCTCTCGACGGTAGGCTACCTCGAAGGCTACTACTACAAGCCGCGCATAGACGTGCAGAGCCTAAAGAAGCACGGCAAAGGCATCATCTGTCTCTCCGGTTGCCTCTCGGCGGAGGTGCCGACCCGCATCTTAGAGGGACGTGTAGATGCGGCACGCAAACTGCTTTTGGAGTACGCGGAGATCTTTGACGCGGTGTTCTTAGAGATGCAGGACCACGGTATACCCGAGCAGCGGCGCGTCAACGAGGGGCTCGTCAGGCTGCACAAGGAGACCGGGATACCGCTCGTTGCGACCAACGACTCACACTACACGGCGAAGGGCGACGCCAGGATGCACGACGTGCTCCTGTGCATAGGTACCGGCAAGTTTCACGCCGACCCCAATCGGATGAGGTTCTCCGGCGAGGAGTTCTACGTCAAGACGGCCGAGGAGATGGAGAGGCTCTTCCCGGAGCACCCGGAGGCTTTGCAGAACACCCTTACAGTGGTGGATCTCGTCGAGGACCCGGGGATAGTGCTTGGTAAGACGCGCCTGCCCAACTTCCCCAAGCCCGGGGGGTACACCGCCGACACATACTTGAGGGAGCGGTGTGAAGCGGGGCTCGTAAAGCGGTACGGTGAGATCACACCGGAGATAAGGAGGCGGCTCGACTTCGAGCTTTCGACCATCGGCAAGATGGGGTTTGCCGACTACTTCCTTATCGTCTGGGACTTCGTCAAGTTCGCGAAGGACAGGAAGATAGCGGTGGGGCCGGGGCGGGGATCTGCTGCAGGCTCCATCGTAGCCTACGCGTTGGAGATTACGGACCTCGACCCGCTCGAATACACGCTGCTCTTCGAGCGATTCTTGAACCCGGACAGGATCAGCATGCCCGACGTGGACATAGACTTCTCGGTTTCGGGCCGCAGCGAGGTGATGCGCTACGTCACCGAGAAGTACGGCGGCCTCGAGCACGTTGCCCAGATCATCACCTTCGGTACCCTGGGCGCTAAGGCAGCGATACGCGACGCTGGGCGCGTCTTCCAGTACCCATACGACGCGACCGACAAGCTCGCCAAATTCATCCCCGAGAAGCCGGTCGGGACGACCCTGAGGGATGTGCTAAGGCAGGAGAACGGCTCTTACACGCCGACGGAGAAGCATCCTGGGGTGGGGCGGGAGATGCTCCAGTTCGTCCAGCAGAACGCTGAGGCGATGAAGATCCTCGACACCGCCTTCGAGATAGAGGGCTTCGCCCGCCACGCCGGGACCCACGCCGCCGGCGTCGTCATCTCTGAAGAGCCACTGACGGATATCGTCCCGCTGCAGTTCACCAAGACGCGAGGAGTTCAGGTAGACGAGGACGAAGAACTTCCCGTCATGGTCCAGCACCCGATGAGCGACGTGGAGGCCCTGGGCCTCTTGAAGGTGGACTTCCTGGGGTTGAGGAACCTCGACGTGATCGAGGAGACCCTGGAGATCGTGCGGGAGACGACTGGCGTAGAGGTGGACATAAGGAACCTCCCCCTCGACGACGAGAAAACGCTGAAGCTCTTTGCGAGGGGCGACACATTCGGGGTGTTCCAGTTCGAGTCCAGCGGGATGCAGCGGATGCTCCAGGAGGTCAAGCCAGACCGCTTCGACGACCTCGTGGCCTTGAACGCCCTGTACCGCCCGGGTCCGATGGACTACATCCCCAACTTCAAGCGCGGTAAGCACAACCCCGAGAGCGTGCAGTACTCCGACCCGCGCCTGAAGCCCATCTTGGAGCCGACCTACGGCGTTGCGGCCTACCAGGAGCAGCTCATGGAGATCTCCAAATCTTTAGGCGGCTTCACCCCCGGCGAGGCCGATACCCTGCGCAAGGCTATCGGCAAGAAGAACGCTAAGCTCATCGCCACGCTCAAGGACAAGTTCGTCGACGGCTGCAAGGCCAACGAGGTAGCTCCAAAGACTGCCGAGGAGCTGTGGAACTGGATGGAGAAGGCGGGCGGCTACTCGTTCAACAAGAGCCACTCGGCATGCTACTCCTTCCTCGCCTTCCAGACGGCCTACCTCAAGGCGCACTACCCCGAGGCGTACATGGCCGCCCTCATGAGCAGCGTGATGAATACTAAAGACAGGGTGCCGCAGTACGTGGCGGAGGCGCGGGCGATGGGAGTAGAGGTCTTGCCGCCGGACGTCAACGAGAGTGGGCACCGGTTCACGGTGGTGGGGGAGACCATCCGCTTCGGGCTCTCGGCGGTAAAGAACGTCGGGAGCAACTTCGTCGAGGAGATCATGGCCGCCAGGGAAGAGGATGGGCCCTTCGAGGACCTCTTCGAACTGTGCGAGCGCGTGGACTGCAAGACCTACAACAAGCGCACCATAGAGTCGCTCATAAAGTGCGGCGCCTTCGACTCTATGGGCCACTCGCGTACGGGCTTGCTGGAGGTTCACGCCCAGGCCGTCGAGCTCGCCCACAAGGGCGCAAAGAGCGTAGACGACGCCCAGTTCTCCATGTTCGACCCGGCGGAGCTGGCCGAGCTCGCCCCACCCAGACCGCCGGTCCCTGACGTAGAGGACGACCGGCGCCACACTTTAGAGTGGGAAAAAGAGACCCTAGGCCTATACGTCTCCGACCATCCTTTAAGGCCCGTCCTACACAAGCTCAAGAAGCACACTGACACTACCGTTTCCGAGCTCGACGGCTGCCGCGACGGGGCGGTCGTGTGGGTCGGGGGTCTGGCGACCTCCGTGCGGCGCAACACCACGCGCAAGGGCGACGTGATGGCAATGCTCCAGCTCGACGACACGGGCGGTCTCGCCGAGGTAATGGTCTTCCCAAGGGTCTATGCTAAGTGCGCCTCCTGCGTCCGCGATGACGCCGTCCTCAAGGTCAAGGGCCGCGTCGAGCGCAAGGAAGGCATCCCACGCATCGTGGCCCTGGAGGTAGAAGAGCTCGACCTCAAGCCCGGCCTCGACCCCGTCTACTTAGACGCCAACTC
>JALZFJ010000365.1 GCA_030867425.1 Actinomycetota bacterium
ATGCGTCCCGCGACGGGGTGGATGCCGAACTTCACCTCCTTACCCTCCGATTCCAGCGTCTGCATAAGGTCGTGCATCGCGTTCTGGGCCTGCGCTGCGGCGAGGCCGTAGCCGGGCACGATCACGACCTTCTCCGCCTCGTTCTTGAGGAAAGAGCCCACGTCCTCGGCGGAGGCCTCGTTGACCTCCCTCTCCTCCTGATCCTCGTCCTGTCCAGCGGCGACGATGCCCTGGAAGATGATGCTGCCCAATGGACGACCCAAAGAGCTGCTCATCAGCCGGGTGAGTATCGTCCCCGAAGCGCCCACCAGTGTACCGCCGATGAGGAGGGCGTAGTTGTTGAGCACGAACCCCGCCGCCGCCGCGGCCAGTCCAGTGAAGGCGTTCAAGAGCGAGATAACGACGGGCATGTCTGCCCCGCCTATGGGTATCACGAACAAGAAGCCCAAAAGGAGCGAGGCGACGAGGATAGCAAATATAGAGACTAACGGCGTGAGTAAAGAGGAAAGTCCTATGGCCCCGGCTATCGCTCCGCCCGCCAAGACGTTCGCGCTCAGGGCGAGTATGCCCAAAAAGACGAGAGCGTTCACCACCTGCTGTGCCGGGAAAGTGACCGACCCGGAAAAGGCGAACTCCTGGAGCTTGCTGACCGCCACGATGCTTCCCGAGAAGCTTATCGAACCGATGATGATGGTGAAGAGTCCCGTGATCACGGCGACCCAGCTAGTTGCCCTGCCCTGGTAGAACTCCGAGACCGCCACGAGCGCTATACACCCGCCGCCGAGGCCGTTAAAAGTGGCGACCATCTGGGGCATCGCCGTCAGCGGCACCCTCTGAGCCGAGAACGCCCCGAGGATCGTCCCCAAAAGCACCCCTACTCCGATTCCCAGGGCGTTAATAAAACCGGGTCTGAACTCGGAGACGAAGAGCGTCGCGACGAGAGCTATGATCATGCCCAGGGCGGCCAGAGTGTTTCCGGAGCGGGCCGTCTCTGGTGTGCGCAGGCGACGGATGCCGGTGACGAACAGCGCGGCCGCGGCCAAGTAGGCTACGAACGTCGCTATCTGCTCCACGCCCTAGCCCTTCTTCTTTCGGGCCCAGTCAGGCTTGAACATCCCTAGCATCCGGTGCGTTACCCAGAAGCCGCCCACCACGTTCATCGCCCCGAAGACGACGGCTATAAAGCCTATTATCATGGTGAAGAGGTCGTCCCCAGCGGCCAAAGCAAGCATACCGCCTACCAAGACGATGCCGTGGATCGCGTTCGTCGCGCTCATGAGCGGCGTGTGCAGCAGGGTCGGGACTCTAGAGATCAGCTCCCACCCCAAAAACGCGGCTATGATGAAGATGGCGATCTGCGTCAGCAGTTGTTCCATTGACCTTTAAGCCTCGCTTTCTTCGGCGGCGCCGGAGAGCGCCTCGCGGATGTTATCGTGGCGGATCTCGCCGTCGTGGGCTATGCACATAGAGTCTATGATCTCGTCCTCGAAGTCTAAATCGAACTGGAGGTCCTTCTCGTCGGAATCTTCGTCGGAGACGTCTTCGACTATGTGGTCCACGAAGCTCTTCATGTTGCGCGAGTAGAGCTGGCTCGCGTGGATCGGCATCCGGCTCGGCAGGTTCACGGGGCCGACGATCGAGACGTAGTCGTGCTCGACGGTCTCGCCGACCTCGGTGAGCTCGCAGTTGCCGCCGGCCAGGTCCACGATGACCGACCCCGGCTGCATCTCCTCGACCATGTCCTGCGTAACGAGGGTCGGTGGCGGGGCGCCGGGCACGATCGCGGTGGTTATTACGATGTCCGTGTCCTGGAGGTGCTCGCGCACTAGCTTGTAGTCCTCTTCCTGCTTCTCTTGCGAGAACGGCCCCTCCTGCTGCTCATCTTCCTCATCCTCGGAGGCTTCCGCGCCGTCTTCGGGCGGTTCGGGCGGTCGGACAAAGGAGTAGAACCCCAAAAACTCCATGACTTTGCGCCAGGGCGCGGGTTCGTACTCTTCCTCTTCCTCGGCCTCTTGTTCGTCCTCCTCCAGGTCCGCGGAGTCTATGAACGTGGCGCCAAGAGAATGCACCTGCTCCTTGGTTGCGGGCATGATGTCGTATGCGTATACCTCGGCGCCGAGACGGCCCATGGTGGCGATCGCCTGCAGCCCCGCGACTGCGGCGCCTAGGACGACGACCTTCGCCGCCTTGGTGCTGCCGGCGGCGGTGCTCAACGTGGGGACGTACTTGCCCAAGGTGTCCGCGCCGATGATAGCGCACTTGTACCCCGCGATGGAGCCCATCGAGGAGAGCGCGTCCATGCTCTGCGCCGCCCCGGTGCGGGGGATGAACTCGTTAGAGAAGACGGTGACGCGCGCGTCGGCGAGCTTCTTTACGAGCTCCGGGTTCTGCGGGCCGTTGAGGAAGCAGACGAGCACCTGGCCTTCGCGCATGTGCCCGACCTCGTCCTCCGTCGGCGGCGCCACCTTGACAACGAGGTCGGCCTCGCCGTAGACCTCCTCGGGCCCCTCGGCGACCTGGGCCCCGGCCTCCTCGTAGTCCTCGTCGAGGTTGTAACCCCGGCCGGCCCCGGCCTCGACGAGGACTTCGTAGCCGTCTTTGACGAGCCTGCCGACGGTCTCGGGCACGAGGCCGACCCGCCGTTCGCCCTCCACCGTCTCCTTAGGTACCCCTATCTTCATGGAATCTCCTCTAGGCACCCCTACGCTCTTACTGGTCGCTGCGATTATAGTGAGGGGAAAGGTCATCCGCCACCGTATATTGTGCCACGCTGGGATCGTACCAGGAGAGCGGGATACAAACCGTAATCGTCATGTAACCTACACGTTATCTCCAAGGCGTAGATTGTTTTGTGTAGCACACAGCTGGGCGGGTTTGGAAGAAAGGTGCTAGGGCCATGAAGATGTATCGGTCGAGATACCGGTCTCCGAAGAGGTACCCGGTAAGGGATCGAAGGAAGAAGCGGACGGGGACGCGGCGGAGAGGCTCTGCGCTCGCCACGCTCCTCGTGGTCGCCGGCCTGTGTCTCGTGGCGTACGCCCTTTTGGGCCAGAACTTGCCGTCGCTGGACACCGCCACGAACGACGAGCCCTCCTCCGCCGACATCAGGGACACCCAGCTCAAGCTCACCGTTCCGAAGATGGATCGGGTGAACGAGCTGAACGTCTACGATGCTCCGGGAAGCGACGAGTCCGCACTCGAGGACGGCGCCATGCACCTCCGGGGCACGGGCTTCCCCTGGGAGCAGGGGTCCAACGTCTACATAGCCGGCCACCGCCTAGGCTACCCAGGCACGGACAGCTACCTCGTGTTCTACGATCTGGACAAGCTGGTGGAGGGGGACGAGGTGATCCTGACCGATGCCGACGGCACACGCTACACTTACAGGGTCTTCAGGAACATCGTCGCCGACCCCTGGGACTGGTCGGTCGCCGAGCCCGTTCCGGGCAAAAGCATCGTCTCCTTGCAAACCTGCACTCTCCCCGACTACACCCAGAGGATCGTCGTACAGGCCGAACTGGTGGGGACTGCCTAGCAGATAGCTGTCTGCTTCTGCACCCGCGGCACTCGCCCGCGGCCTCGTGTGAGGCGACCGGTAGCGGTCTCCTGGAGGGAGGTGTAAGGCGGCGGCCCAACGCGGGATACAGGCATCGCACGGCGGTTGCTTCTCCCTCTGCTAACACCCGGCTGCTCATACCCGACGCCTTCTTACTATTTTCCCTTGTTACGTAAATCCCCGTGACTACACTATATTGCGCACGTCGGGACGCGGATCTTTGGAGGCGTTGGTGGAGAAACGGCTAACCGGGTACAACGAGGCGAAGGACGAGGGGAGGTCCTCCGCGCCACGGTCTTCCGAACCGCCCGCGGGCACGGACCGGCGGGAGATAGAGTGGCAGTATGAGGCCCCCGATGGGCTAGAGCGAGTCGAGGAATGGTTGCTAGAGAGAAACGGGTTGGAGCCGTTCGGGTTCTCTGTCCTCGAAGGCTCCTCGGCGGAGCTCGTAGACGCCTACTACGACACCGTGGATTGGCAGCTTTACCGCGCCGGCTACGCTTTGCGTGTCCGCCAGGAGGTCGGAGGGAGCTATGAGGCGACGATGAAGACCCTCACGCCCGCGGGCAGTGTCGCCGGCAACCTCCGGGGGTGGCGTGAGATCTCCGAGCCGCTAAAGAGCGACGAGGCCGATGTGCTCCTCGAGGCGACCGGCCTCGTCGGTAGACGCTTCAAGGAGTTCGTTTGTCAGCGCCGGTTACGTTCCCTTTTCGTGGTCCGCACCTGCCGCCGGACCTTTGGTCTCGTCTCCGCTGGCGTCCGGGTCGGGGAGGTAGCGCTCGACCGTTCGGAGATAGCGCTCGACGGCGACGAGCCGACCCGCCTGGCGCGGGTCGAGATCGAGGCGGACCCCTCAGCAACGACCATCCCTCAGGAGTTGGAGGATTTCGTGGAAGTGATGCAGGAAGCCCTCGGGCTACAGTCGACCGCGATCTCCAAGTACGAGGCCGGTCTCTCCGCAATCGGCCAGAGCCCGAAAAGCAATCCGGGGGCAGGGGCCAAAGACGCAAAGGAGAAGTAGAAGATTTGGACCTATACGTGGTCAGGCACGCGGTGGCCCACCAACTGACGAGGACCGTTGGCCGGACGACTCGAAGCGTCCGCTGACGCAAAGGGGCGAGGAGCGGTTTCGGCGCGCTGCCGGAGGGATCATAATGCTCGTGCCCTAGGTCGGCCTGGTCCTCAGCAGCCCTTTCGCCCGGGCGTGGCGGACGGCGGAGATCCTGGAACAGGCGGGCTGGCCCGCGCCCATCCCTTGCAAAGAGCTGGAGCCCGGTTATCCGCCGCGCAAGGTCCTGGCCGCTCTAGCGCGCTACGAAGATTCGGGTTCCGTGGCGGTCGTGGGGCACCGGCCCCAGTTGCACGAGATGGTCTCGTACCTCTTGACCGGCGATGCTGAAGGGCTGCGCGTCCAGATCAAAAAGGCGGAGCGGTCCGCCTCCAGTTCGACGGCCTCCTCGAGCCGAGCGTCGGCTTCCTGTGCTGGCTCCTCACGGCCAAGGCGCTGCGGGTCATGGGGGGCACGGCCCGCCGGCCTTGGACGGCTAGCCGCCCAGCGGTATCTTCGCGAGGGTTTCGAGCTGGGGGTACCGGGAGGAGTTCAGGTCGAGCAGGGTGAGCTCGACATGCTCGACTCGGAACGCGCCCACGGTCCACTCGCGGTAGCACTCTACGGTGCTGACGAACGCTTCGGGAGCGGGCGTGCCATCCGGGGCCTGCAGGTAGGCCAGGGTGAGGTGGAACGGGCCGGAGGGATTTTCGAGCCCGCACCGCTCGCAGATGGCTTCGCGCAGCTCCCCCAGCCTCCCGCCGTCGCGCACCTCGACGAACGCCGCCCCGGAGAAGGCGTTGAGGTTCGCAAGGTTTGCTGTAAAGGCGGGGAAACTTCGTAGCGCCTCCCGGGCCTCGGCCGCAAGATCCTCAAGACGCTCACGCGAGACCTCGTTCTCGGCCTTGGGCTTCGAGACGAGGAAGCCTAAGAACAGCAGCGTTACGT
>JALZFJ010000378.1 GCA_030867425.1 Actinomycetota bacterium
CTTGATCGTCATTTCCCCACTATAGGAGAGGCAGAGGGCGACGTTCAAGGTCGACTGTTCTTGCCGCGACCGTCTAACCCAGCCGACCACCTGGCATCCCAGAGGTGGGTCCCTTAACCATTGCTTACGCTACGTGGGTTAGGCGGGTTTTGTTAGGCGTACTAAGGCTCAGAGCTATCTCAATGCCCTCAACAAAACCGTCGAACATAGTTCCAGCAGACTAGCGCACACCCAAGATCGAGAAACGCTTGGTAGATGTCGCTTCGCCGCTCGTAGCGCACCTTCAAGCGGCGATAGCGGTTCAACCAGGACAACGTACGCTCCACCACCCACCGATACCGTCCCAGCTTCTCGCTGCTCTCCTTGCCCCTCCTGGCTATCCTGGCCTTGATCCCACGCATGTGTAGCGCCTTTCGACACTTCTTGGCATCGTAGGCCTTGTCGGCATGCAACTTCTGAGGACGCTTCCTCGGTCGGCCCTTGGGCCGCCGGATCGGTTCGATGGAGTCCACCATCTCCTCGAACATCGTGGAGTCATGGGCGTTGGCCGCAGTGTGCCTCACCACGAGTGGAACGCCTCCCTTGTCGACCACAATATAGCGTTTTGAGCCCTGTTTGCCACGATCCGTCGGATTCGGCCCGGTCTTTTCGCCCCCCGGGAGCGGGCACGCTCGCCGAGTCGAGTGAGGCCCGCGACCAGTCGATGCGGTTCACCTTACCCAAGCGGTCGAGCAGCACCCGGTGAAGCCGTCTCCACACCCCAGCTTTATGCCACTCCTTAAGACGCCGCCAGCATGTCATGCCGGACCCGCAGCCCATCTCCTTAGGGAGCATCTTCCAAGGGATGCCCGTCTTAAGTACGAACAAAATGCCCGTGAGTGCGGCTCGATCGCCCACGCGAGGGCGACCGCCCTTCGGCTTGGGTCGCTCTTCTGGCAAAAGCGGTTCTATGACCGCCCACAGTTCGTCTGTTACGAGTGGCTCCGGCATCGCCTCAGCATACCCGATCGAGGGGTTTTGTTAGGCGCACTAAGTCTCTGGATATACGAGAAAAGCGTCAACACAGAAATACATCTGTTTGCGGGAGTTTTGCAAACTCTGGGAACCTCCAGCAAATATCGTGCTGCCTTCGCATGGCAGAGGTCACGAGTTCGAGTCTCGTCGGGTTCACTACTAAGACCTGTTAATTTGCAGGATAGAGCCTACGGACGACGGGGGCGGCTCGAACTCCTTTGCTCGTGGCACGTACGCGACGTTTGTCGACAAACCAAATGGGGTATTTTTGTATTTTTTATAGCCTCTGGTAGTTTGAGAGGCGGTTACGCCAGATGAAGGAGCTAGTCGACCATTAACGTGGTGCCGAACATCACGCTTAACGACGGCAACGCTATCCCCCAGCTCGGTTTCGGGGTCTTCCAGGTCGAGCCGAAGAATACTGTAGAGGCGGTAAGCGAGGCCCTCAGGATCGGCTACCGGCACATCGACACTGCCGAGATGTACGGCAACGAGAGGGAGGTGGGCGAAGCTATCCGCGCCTCCGGCTTCGACCGCGGCGACGTCTTCGTAACCAGCAAGCTCAGCAACGCGTTCCACGAGCCCCAGGACGCCCGCGAAGCGTTCGACAAAACGCTTTCCGATCTTGGCTTCGAATACGTAGATCTGTTCCTCATCCACTGGCCGTTGCCCACACTCTACGATGGGGACTTCATGTCTACCTGGAAGACGCTCGAGGAGTTCCACCGCGCTGGCCAGGCCCACTCGATCGGCGTGTCTAACTTCCAGATCGAGCACTTGGAGCAGTTGGCTGCTGAGAGCGACACGGTGCCGGCGGTGAACCAGATCGAGGTACATCCCTACTTCACAAACGACGCGGTGCGCGAGTACGGCCGGGAGCACGGGATCGCCACCGAGGCGTGGTCGCCGATCGCGCAGGGCGGGGTGCTCGAAGACACCACCATCACCCAGATCGCCGACAAGGTCGACAAGACTCCGGCGCAGGTCGTCTTGCGGTGGCACATCCAGCGCGGCGACATCGTGTTCCCGAAGTCGGTGACGCCATCGCGTATGAAGGAGAACTTCGAGCTGTTCGACTTCGAGCTTGAGTCCGACGACATAGACGCGATCACTGCGCTCGACCGAGGCGAGGACGGCCGTACCGGTCCGAACCCGGACACGTTCGCTTATGTCCCCGGCTGACTCGCCTCCGAACACCTCGGAAGCTGTCACACAATGGGAGAACCGGATAGCGACGCGGATCGCGTAATCTCTTGCAATGTGCTCGAAAAAATGACACCAACCTGACACCAACTCAGGCGAACAATAGCGAACGCTCATGATACCCGCAAGAAAGAATATGCTTATTTGCAGGAGTTTTTGAGCACTAGCGGACAACGGCGATATTACGGAGTCGCCTTCGCATGACGGAGGTCGGGGGTTCTAATTCCCTCGACTTCACTTCCAAAACATATCGATTTGCAGGAAAAACGTCTGGATCACGCCCAAGGGCCTTACCAAGGTCGTCGGCGCGGACTGGTACGGGGACCAAGAGATCAAGGTGGTTTACGAGGAGAGCGACGGGGCGGTGGCAGATGCAAGGAGAGGAAGCGGTAGCATTCGTTGGGTGAACACGACCAAGAAATTTCGTGCTCGTGAAGCAACCAGCCTAGACTCCCACATCAGGGGACCAATCGCTTATAAGCTTTCTACCTCCACTTTATCGTGCAGCCGATGGGTCGGGTCTCGGCTACTGGAGGTTGTTCTTCATTAGCCAGGGTCGCATCAAGAGCATCCCTGAGGTAGTGGTTCTTTACGGCTTCAGGATCTTCGTAGTTATCGTCGACGGTGCCGTGGTAGAGAAGTGTGCCGTCTATCCCGAAGAGGAACACTTCGGGGGTACGCTCAGCACCGTACGCTCGGGCTACTTCTTGTGACTCGTCGTAGAGGTAGGGGAAGTTAAACCCCTTTTCTTGGGCGCGCTCCTTCATCCTGGGGAAGCTATCGTCGGGATACTTTTGCGGGTCGTTGGGGTTGATGGCTATCACCTGCGCGCCCCTGTCAGCATAGTCGGCCTGGATCCGGACTATGCGATCTTCCCACGCTCGAGCGTAGGGACAGTGGTTGCAGGTGAAGATAACCGCCACGGCCTCCTTATCCTCCGCGTAATTTTCGAGGGCGTGACGCCGGTCGTCTACCCCAGGCAGTTCGAAAGCTATCGCCTTATCGCCGGGTTTGAGGTTAGCCATTCTTTTACTTCCTTCGGTAGCGTCTAGTGTGAGTAGTTGCCCATGCCGTCTCTATTTATATGGACCTACTACTGCCAGCCGGACCGTCGACCGGTTCGGCCTTCGCTGCGGCGTCTACTATGGCCCGCCAAATCATGTCCCGCGAAGGTAACGGGGAGATACGACCATCTTCTAGGTGGTAGGCCCGGCAGGTAAGGGCGTAGTGAGAATCGGGCGGTGGGGGATCTATGTCTTGGCCGTTTACGAGTATGGTAGGAGAGCCTACGAAGCGCAGCTCTTGAGCCTGCTCTTCGCTCTCGACTTTGACGACCTCGACATCGGTGCTGATCCCCTCCTCGGCCAACACCCCGCGCAGTCGTTCAAGTGCCAGCTCGTGAGACGGGCAGTCTTCGTAAAACAGGAAACTTACGCGCATCAAATGCCCTTCAAGTTTACCTACTACTAACTCCGTGAAAGTCTTCTCTCATATAACACAATCGTGGTTTAGGAGTGCTTTTCTGATGGTCGCCTGAAGCCCCTACAGAGCCAAGAGAGTCGAGCATATAGAGTCCCAAGCCCTGGACACCATAGCAGCTAGCGGCATCTAATCCCCTCGTGGGGCCCTCAACTGCGGTCATGACCTTGGCTGCGTAGGCCAGAACGTCAGTGTGTAGGTAGTTGATGCATCCTCCTCTCTTACTAAGGGGCCGGGGCTCCCCTAGTGTAGGATACACACCCGCCCAAATTAGCTTAGACCTCCAGCTAGCTCGGAGGCGAATGGAGGTACAGCAGGCTTACCTTATGGCTTTTGTTTTATCCAGATAGCTCCCCCTGAGATCCAGCCCAACAGATACAACAGAGCCGCCAGCGACCACTTTCCCGCGAGGGCGAAGATAAGCGCCACCCCGAAAGAGATGAAAAGCGCGATAAACAAGAACAAGGTTCGCGCAGTGGGGCTAGCTGCAAATTCTCGGAGCTCTGCTCGCCTCCTTCTCGCCCGTCGTTTCTTCCTTGTCTGCCGACTCCACATACTCATGGTTTCAGCCTTCCCTTTGGCTGTGTTCACCCTAAGATTTATCGATCGTACATTCCGCTCGTCGAGTCTGCAAGCAAGGAAGTCTTACGTACTCTCGCACTCAGGAGGCTATCGGGGCCGGGGTCCTATTGAGGTGCTCTGACCTCTCGCTCCCAAGAGCCTACGAGGAGGAACGGTTCACATCTAAGATTGGCAGCGCGAACCCTTTGACCGCGGTTTCGCCGAGCAACAAAGGAGAAAGGAAGGGACCTTCGTGCTTGGCTTCGCCGTGCCCTAGGCGCCCACGGAGCGTCTTCATCTCGCAGGACTACAAGCACTCGATCGTAGCAACCGGCGGCCCCAGACGGCGCTCACATCGTGCATAATCTTCTATGTGGCTTGCGTGGCGGTGACCTGGCCCTTCTATACCAGAAGAACGCCAAGGTCCCCTGCTAAAGAAGGAGCGCTATGAGGACCAAAGACGCGATAGTAGAGAACTGGCTGCCGCGCTATACGGACACGCCGCTGGCGGAATTCGGTGAGTACATTCTACTCACCAACTTTGGTTACTACGTCGAGAAATTTGCGCGGCGCTTCGATGTGCCGGTGCGCGGTCTCGACCGTCCGATGCAGACGGCGACGCACGTCGACAACGGGCTCAGCATCATCAATTTCGGCATTGGTTCGGCCAACGCCGCGACCGTGATGGATTTACTCCTGGCGGTCAAGCCAAAGGGCGTGCTCTTTCTCGGCAAGTGCGGCGGCGTCAAGGACTCGGCCGAGATCGGGCATTTCATTTTGCCGATCGCAGCGATTCGCGGCGAAGGCACCTCCGACGATTATCTGCCGCCGGAAGTGCCGGCGATGCCGTCCTTTAAGCTGCACAAGTTCGTCTCGTCGAAGATCGTCGAGGCAGAAATGGAGTATCGCACCGGCGTCATCTACACGACAAACCGTCGCGTTTGGGAGCACGACGAACGGTTCAAGGAGCACCTTAGATCGCTGCGCGTCATCGGCATCGACATGGAGACGGCGACGATATTCGCGGCCGGCGTCGCCAACCAGATTCCGCGCGGCGCGTTGCTTCTCGTCTCCGATATGCCGCTGGCGCCCGAAGGCGTCAAGACCGAGCGGAGCGACAAAGCGGTAACCGAGCGCTACGTCGATTTGCACCTGGACATCGGCCTCGAGGCGATGACCGAAATCGGCGTTAAAGGCGAGCCGATCAAGCATTTCACCTACTAGTCTTGTCCCGGTCCCGCCTGCTAGTTCTCCTGCCGCCCTACTCTCCGGACTTTAACCCCGTAGAAGAAGCCTTCTCCAAGATATAGCACTCATTGAGGAAAGCCGCTTCGAGGAGCAAAGAAGCGCCATCACAGAAACCCTCGCGTTGACACTCTTGCGAGTATGCACAGGCACCGAAGGTTGCACGATATGCTGCTTGCCAGACCGGAGGCCTGGTTGAGGGATTCTGACCTCTCTCGTTTGTGTTCTGGTGCTTCCGGCACCGCTATCGTATATCGTTTTTAGGGACCATGGGACGGGGGTAGATTACCGCCGTCGGAGTGGTATGTTTCGGCGAAAGGAGGCGTGGTGTCGGAGTCGGAACACTTACCCCAAGGAAAGAGCGAGACGGAGGTGGCCATCGAGACGTTCGTGGACAGGATAGAGGAGATCTATCCGAACTTCGACCGAGAACAGTTCCAAGATGCCATAAGCAGGTGCACGCAAGAGAATGTGCCGGACGAAGCTGGAGATGAGGAGGAGTAAGAACCGACGGACGTAGTTAAGGCGGATCTCAGAGCTAAGGGGAGGCCAGGAGCCTCAAAACTCTGGCCTTTCGTGGGCGAGACTCACAGGAAGCTATTGCCCTTCTCCCACTTTTTCTTCTACCTGCTTCTGTACTTCCTGCGCTTCCTGTTCTATCTGCGTCCTCCCCTCCTCCACTTGCTCCTCTACCTGTGTCCTTCCCTCCTCCACCTGCTCTTCTACCTGCTTCTGCACCTCCTCTTCCACCCCTCCGCACGCCGCCGCGCCGAATATCGCGACGAACGCTGCCAAGAAGAGGAGGGTTAATCTCCTTCTCACGCTGCTTCTCCTTCCCTTGCCGCGGGTATCATTACGGAGCCTCTCCTGTCTCCGGAGGCCAAGCCTCTAACGCTTCTCTTTCTTCGGGCTCTAACAAACGGACCGAGTACACGGTATGCCAGGGATAGCACCTGACGACGAACTTCGTCGCGTACGAGGGGGTGGCGAACCGTCCTCTGGGCTCCGGGCTCGGGATCGCGATCCTGACGAGGACAACGATGCCGCCGTCGGCGACCCTGTCCAACCTCGCGGTGAGGCGGACGGGTTCGTTGGCCCCGAGCTCCAGGGAGACGTACTTCCCGACCCACTCTTCGGGTATCAGCCCTCCTGACACGTGGTCCTCCTGCGCTCGGCGATTCCGCTACAGAATATCTCATCCTCGTGCTGCGCAAGCTCGTGAGGATGATCGACGGCGGAGGTCAACTCTAGCACCTGTCGGGACTGCGGTGCTGCCTGCGTCAGCACGCCGTCGTGCGCCTGTATAGAGACACCGAGAGGGTCACGAAGACCACCAGTATCCCCGCGCACCAGGCGAAGGCCTGCCAGCCGGCCGTGCCCACGGGCTTGTCGAGAAGGAACCCCCGTACCGCGTCGACAATCAACCCAACCGATAATGGTGAGCGATTTCAGGCCCTTACACCAGGAGCGAAACCAGCCAGTACGCCGCCACCCCGACGAGCACCGTGAGCCCCAGGTTGCCGGAACGCACGGCGATGACGAGCGTCGGTAACAGCGCGAGCCCCGTGCGGGCTGACTCCGCCCCATACCCGGCCTCGAAGGTTTCGGGAAGAATTGATGTCACCAGCAACGCCACGACGACGGACGGTCCCACGAACGGCAGCAGTCCGCTAAGCCCTCTGCCCGGAGCGTCGTCCGACCTCGCTTCCCCGCGCCGGAGCGCCCAGAAAAGCGGCAGGAAGCGCATCAGGTAGTTCCCCGCCCCGACGACCAGGAAGAGCAACAAGGCTTCAACCCGCACCGGTGCCAACCCTCCAGAGCAGTAGACCGACGGCCGGCCCGGCCACGCCGGCGGCGGGCACGCTCCAGCTCCCCAGGCCCGCGAGGTGGAGGGCCGCGGCGACAACTCCCGCCGCCAGGACCGCGCCGACGACGGGGACCGGCACTCTTCTTCCGGGTTCCGGACCTCCCGGTCTCACGAGGGACACGAGCAGGGCCACGAAGAGGGCGGGCAGGGCGAAGGAGAGCGCGGGCGCCAGGGAAGGTAGCGCGCTCACCACGGCCGTACCTGCGACGGCGCCGATCCAGCTGCCCAAAGTCCAAGAGACGTAGGCGCCCGTTTCGAGGCCCAGAAGCCAGCCGAAGCCCGTAAGAGGGGTCTGCCCTGGGGTCAGCTTCACGGAGGCCACGGCGAAGACCTCGTCGGCGAGGCCGAACGCGGCGACTGCCGCACGAGCCGTGTCCAAGCGCCGGAGGTGCGGGACGAGGGAGGGACCGTACAGCACGTGACGTATCCCGAGCACGAGCCCGATCGCCGCCATCGCCAACCAAGAGGCCCCCGCCGCCAGGAGTCCCGCCAGAGCGAACTGGCTCGCGCCGGAGTAGACGATGAGCGACATCAGGACGGTTTCGGTAGCGTTCAAGCCGGCGCTCTGGGCGGCGACCCCGAAGGCTACAGCCGCCGGCAGGTAGCCGACGACGACGGGGACGGACGCACGCAAGCCCTCCGAAAAACTCCGGCGCACAGCCCCGCTCCTCGTCCCTTGCGGCGCCCCTGCGGACATTTCAGGCTATCAACTGAAAAGAGATCCAGGTGACCCCGCCTCCGACCAACGTGCCCAAAGCCAGTTCCAAGTGGGTATGGCGCCCGAGCGTCCTTCTCGCCCACCAGACCACCGGGAGCACGGGCGCGAAGAGGACTCCCCATCCTCCGAAGACACAGAAGAGACAGACCAACGCCCCGGAGATTCCGGCCGTGTGGAGAGAGCCATTTACGAACGGTGTAAGAGCGGCGAAGGCCGCGGTCGCGAGAGCGTACGAGAGCAGGATCGCCCGCAGCTCAACGGGTGCGCCGAGGAGTGTAATGACCACCCAGGCCCCGGCGTGCAGGCCCGCCATCACCCGGAGGGGTCGCACCCTTTCTTCTTGTGGGATCTTGCGAGGGTTCCGCACCTTGCCCGAGCGCGCCAGGTACGCGAGGTAGGCGAGCGAGAGCCCGCTGGTCAGCAGGAGACAGAGCGACGCCCAGAGAAACCCCTCCCACCCGGCTACCCCCACGCCTACGGCCAGGAAGAGCGGGACGGCCAGGAGCGGCAGGCGCGTCGCGGCGGAGAGGATCTCGGCTATCCTTGTCACAGCCAGGAATTCTAAGGCAAGGGGAAGCTCATGACGCTCGCGAGGGAGATAGCCGAAGCCGTAGAAAGGATAGCCCCGATTGCTCTGGCGGAGGATTGGGACAACCCGGGGCTCCAGGTCGGATCTTTAGGCGGTGAAGTAAACCGGGTGCTGGTCGCGCTCACCCCGATGACGGAGGTTTTCGAGGAGGCGGAGAAGATCGGGGCGAACTTCCTGCTCTTCCACCACCCGCTCATCTTCCGGGGCCTGAAAAGCGTGGACACAAACTCTTACCCGGGCGATCTCATCATGCGCACCGTGAAGGGAAACCTGACCGTCTACGCCGCCCACACCAACTACGACGCCGCCCCCGGAGGGGTCTCGGTCGCCCTTGCGGTGGCTTTGGGCCTCGTGGGAACGTTGGAGGTCGTGGTTCCGCGCGGGAGCATGCGCAAGCTTGTGGTCTTCGTCCCCGAGGACGAGGCCGATACGGTAGCGGATGCCCTGACCGAAGCCGGCGCCGGCGTCATGGGCGAGTACACGCACAGCACCTTCCGCGCTCCCGGAACGGGCACCTTCTTCGGGGGCGAAGGAACAGACCCGTACATGGGCGAGAAGGGCCGCTTAGAGAGGGTGCCCGAGCTCAGGATCGAGACTGTGGTCCCGGCCCACGCCGCCCACGGGGCTGAGTTGGCGGCTCGGGATGCTCATCCTTACGAAGAGCCCGCCCTCGACGTCTACACCGTAGACGGCTACCCGGAAGGCTGCGGTTACGGTCGGGCTGGGAGGCTGCCGGAGCAGCTTGACCCCGATGAGCTGCGCGACCGCGTCTCGGAGTCTTTGAGCTTTCCGGCCCGCCTCGTCGCAGCTCCGGCGCGGAAGATCGAGCGCGTCGCGGTCCTCGGGGGATCGGGCGGCTCCTTCGTCCGGGAGGCCGCGGCCTCCGGCGCCGGCGCCTACGTTACAGGGGACCTCGACTACCACGACGCGCTGCTCGCCGAGAC
>JALZFJ010000421.1 GCA_030867425.1 Actinomycetota bacterium
GAGTTCTTCGCGCCCGTCCCTGCCATAGCGCGTCGCATGAGTACATTGCGCGACGTCGGCCTCGGCTACATCCGGCTCGGCCAGCCTGCTACCACCCTCTCCGGCGGCGAGGCCCAGAGGGTAAAGCTCGCCAGCGAGCTAGGAAAAAGGGCCACCGGCAAGACCCTCTACATCCTCGACGAGCCCACGACGGGCCTCCACTTCGCCGACGTAGAGAAGCTCTTGAGTATCCTCCGCCGGCTCGTGGACGCGGGGAACACCGTTATCGTCATCGAGCACAACCTGGACGTCATACGCTCCTCCGACCACGTCATAGATCTCGGCCCCGAGGGCGGGGACGCCGGCGGCGAGGTCGTCGTGACCGGCACCCCTGAGGAGGTCGCCCGGGTCGAGGCTTCGCATACGGGTCGCTTCTTGCGCGACCTCTTGCCCGAAGTGGCGGCGGCCAGCTAAAGCCCCGTACTGGTTTCGGGTACAATCAACAGGCTTTGCAAGAGACCAGCGACAGCTCGAAGGACGGCTCCTCCGCCACAACCAAACCCGTGTTGCTCCTCGTGCTCGACGGCATCAGGCCGGACGTGTTGCGGGCAGCGATCCGAGACGGGGACGCGCCGCATTTAGGTTTTCTCGCCGAGAAAGGTGAGGCGGTCTGGGATGGGGCTTCGGTCTTTCCGAGCATAACGCCGGCGGCGACTGCTGCCATCGTGACGGGAGAGGCGCCTGCTGGGAGCGGGATCTTGGGGCACGCCTGGTACGACCGCGAGGAGGGGCGGGTCGTTGTCTACGGGGCGATGAGGGAGACGGTGCTCTCGACCGGCCCCTTGAAGGTTTTTCACAACAACGTCTTCCGGATGAACCGGGACGACCTGCGCGCGGCGACGCTCTTCGAGACGCTGCACGAGCTGCACGGCCTCGACGGAGCTTGCGTGAACTTCCCGGTCAGACGCGGGCCGCACGAGCACCCCATCCGATTGAAGAGCGTTAAGGGCTTCAAGAGCTTCGCGAACCGGAGCGAGCTTCTCGGTACCTCGGTCGAGGGGCCGAAGGAGTATTACATGGGCGACCTGTTCTACAGCCGCGATATGGGGCTACACGGACGGGACGGGGTTGGAGGCTTGAGGCGCTCAGTGGGGATCAACGACGCGTACGCGTCGGGAGTCGGCGCCATGCTCCTTGAGGAGAAGGCCGCGCCCTTCACGCTTGTGTACCTCTTCGAAGGAGATTCTATAGCCCACCATAAGGGTCTCGCGGCGCAGAAGAGGTATGTGGCCGACTTGGACGGGTACGTGGGGGAGATGTTCGAGGCCATGGGCGGCTCGGAGAAAGCCCTCCGAGAGTACGCGATCCTGGCGCTCTCTGACCACGGGCAGACGCCACTTTTGCCCGACAGGCGTCGTTACATCCGGTTGGGGCGCATCCTGGGCGATAGGGCGGCTATCGGGGCCCGAGCCCGATTCGGGTTCGGAGTAGAGATCGTGGCGGTCCCCAATGGCCGTTCGGCCTTCCTCTACCTGGCGGAGGGTGTAGATCGCGAGGAGGTCGTCACCGGCGTGCTCTCTCGCCGTGGCTTGGATCTCGCCGCCTGGCGGGAGGATGATTGGTGCGTGGTCCGGAGGTTGGGGAGGGAGCTCAGGTTCCGCCCCGCCACGGACGGGCCACGCGACGCCTCGGGACGGGCTTGGGAACTTTCTGAAGACCCGCGTGCCCTGGACTTCGAGGTTGTGGGGGGCAGGACCCGGTACGGCGAATACCCGGACGCCCTGGAGCGCTTGTGGGGTTGTCTGCGGTCCGATAGGTGTGGAGACGTGGTGCTCTCGGCCACCCCGGGCTACACCTTCGGCGAGGTCTCCGGCACGTTTCACACCGGGAGCGACCACGGCTCTTTGCACGCCAGCGACTCTAACGTCTTCGTGCTCGCCTGCGGGATCGCGGCGCCGCGCAGGATCACCGATGTCACCCCTGCCTTGCGTGCCCACTTCGGGGCTGGAACAGAGAGTCCGAACGGGGCAGACGTCGAAGCCACGCAGCACCGTGTCCCGTAGGCGTCCGGAACGTTCGGCGGGGGAAACGGAACAGGGCGCGCTACGACCGGAGTACCGGCGGGCTTTTGGGTGTGTGACGTGGGTGAACATGGGCATCCTGGCCTTCCTGGCGGCAGCCACCCTACTCGCGTTACCCCTGAGGTACGTCGACGATGGGGCGGGGTTCGGCCAGATACTCTCTAGGCTCTCCTTCTTCGGGCTCGTCCTGATCCTGCCTGCCATGATCCTAGGCGCTGTCCTCGGCGCCCGCACCTACCGGGTCGAGCGCCGTCTGGGCACCCGGATCGGCGCCGGCGTGGGAGCCATAGTTGGCTGGACGAGCTTCTTCGCCCTCCACTGGGCCGCAATCGCCTACGGCCTGGAGGGCAGGGACCAGCTCTTCAGGCCGGTGCTCTTCGCCGGACTTGAGGACAGCGGTTTCTTCTACGCCTTCGTCCCGCTCGCGCTACTGGCGACGGGGCTCGTGCTGTATGCGCTGTTTTCTAGGGGAACAGACTTCGGGCGCCGACGACGCCTCTCGTTCTACGGGGCGGGTCTTGCCGCGCTCGCCGGCGTCCTGGTTCTCGTGGCGTCCTTCGACATCCTCGGGCTGGTCGGCGCCCTCGTCTCGACGGCGGCGAGCGCCGCCGGCGGGTGGGTCGCGGGTTTGGGTTATGCCCGGGCTGGCGGGGACACCATGATCCCGCCGGGCTCCACGATCCGGCCCAGAGAGCCTCGTAGGAAATCCCGGTAGAAGCGGGGCCCGGCGTCCCACGCGGTATAATTTGTTCGATGTCTCAAAACGGTTATCCGGATCGTTCGCGCCTCCCTGCTTCGCCCGGCGTCTACATCTTCAGGGACGCCGAAGACGATGTGATCTACGTCGGCAAGGCGAAG
>JALZFJ010000011.1 GCA_030867425.1 Actinomycetota bacterium
GGCTTGCTTACCCGCTACGATCGCCAGCTTAGTTGGCTCCGTCGACGTCTGACCCCCGGGGAATACCTGGGGCTTCACCTTACGCTCGGTCTTCTGGCGGCCGTCGGATGTCTGTGGCTCTTCGGCAACGTAGCCGAGGATCTCCTCAATAACGATCCGCTCGTGCACTTCGACGAAGTAGTGGCTACCAGCCTGCATAATCTGGCGACGCCAGCTCTCACAACATTCTTTGTGGTCATCACAGCCCTGGGCTCTCTCGAAACCATCGCCCTACTGGGTCTACTCGTCGCTATAATTTATGGCTTGCGGCAACGGTGGCTCTATGTCGCGACGTGGCTTGCGGTGTTAGCTGGAGGCGAATTCCTCAATCAGATGCTCAAGGCTGTCTTTGCCCGCCCCAGGCCTTACTTCGTCGATCCTCTGCTGCCCGAGAGCGGCTACAGCTTCCCGAGCGGCCATGCGATGGAGTCGCTGGTCGTCTATGGGATGCTAGCCTACTTCGCCGTGCTCGCCCTATCTAGCTGGAAGGCTCGGACGGCCGTGATCTTCGGAGCAGCGCTACTGGTAGTGCTGATCGGTTTCAGCCGGATGTACCTAGGGGTTCACTACTTCAGTGACGTGGTCGCGGGCTTCGCAGCGGGTGGGGTGTGGCTGAGTGCCTGTATCACGGCTATAGGATCCATCCGCCGAGGTCGCCATCGGACCAAGCGCGCCAGTAATACCGATCCCCACCATTAGAGAGCTAATGTTTGTTCGTTCTACCGTGGGTAACGCCCATCCACATCAGCAACCTGCGGAACCTGCAGAGCAAAGCGAAGGCCTCTCCACTTTCCAGCGCTCCTACAGCAGATTGCCCTGTTATTGACCCACCAGCGACTGATCTCTTTGGGTAGCAATTCTTTCGAGAGCATAGAGCGATTCTACTCCGGGGTAGCCGCGGCGGGCCGCGTATAATCCTTCTAGCGGAGGAAGAACCACAAGGAGGTCCCCTTGCTGAACGCGGAGATCGTGCGGGCTTTAGAGACGATCGCGACGCTCATGGAGATCAACGACGAATCCTACTACCGCATCTTGGGCTATCGGCGCGCCGCCGAGTCAGTGGCCTCTTTGGGCCGTCCGGCGCGCGAGGTAGAGGACCTCGAGAGCCTGCCCCACGTCGGGGGGACCACGGCCGCGACGATTCGGGACCTCGCCGAGGACCGCACCCCCCAGATCCTCGCGGATCTTCTCGAAGAGGTGCCCTCCGGCCTCGTCGAGGTCACCCGCCTGCCGGGCGTCGGCCCGCGCACCGCGGGTCGCCTGTGGCGGGAGCTCGGGACCACGAGCGTCGGGGAGGTCGCCAGGCTCGAAGAAGGTGATTTGGCTACCCTTAAAGGCTTCGGCAAGAAGAGCGAGGAGCGGATCTTGAGGGCCGCCCGCACATACGACTCCCAGGAACGCCGGATGCTCCTGGACGAGGCCACCGCCCTCGCGGAGCACATCCTCTCCTTCGTCCGCTCCCACCCGGCCTGCGAGGAGGCAGAAGTGGCAGGCTCTCTTCGCCGTCAAAAAGAGACTATAGGCGACCTCGACCTCGTCGCCGCGAGCAGGGACCAGAAAGCCCTGGCCGACGACTTCGCAGAGGCGCCGTTCGTGGATGAGGTTTTGGCCCATGGCCCGACGAAGGTCTTCATAATGTGCGGCGGGGTGGAAGTAGACTTGAGGATCGTGGAGCCGGAGGCGTTTGGCTCGCTCCTTCACCACTTCACTGGGGGCCAGGCCCACAACATCGCCCTGCGGGAGCGGGCCGTCAAGATGGACTTGAACATCTCCGAGTACGGCCTGGCGAAGGCCGGGACCGGAGAATACGAGCCGGTGGCGACGGAGGAGGAACTCTACGCGAGGCTCGGCCTCCCGTATATCCCTCCGGAGCTCAGGGAGGACACGGGCGAGATCTCCGCCGCCGAAAATGGGGAGCTGCCGGACCTGATCGAGGTCTCCGACGTTCGGGGAGACCTGCACGTCCACACGAACTACTCCGACGGGAGGGGGACCATCGAGAGCATGGCCGAGGCGGCGATCGAGCTCGGTTACGAGTATCTCGTCTTCTGCGACCATTCGCAGAGCCTCAAGGTGGCAAACGGCCTCTCGCCCAACAGCCTGAAGAATAAGCTAAAGGCCGTGCGCGCGGCAGACGAGAAGTACCCGGAGATACGCCTCC
>JALZFJ010000031.1 GCA_030867425.1 Actinomycetota bacterium
AGGAGGCGCACTACGGGTTGCCGGAGATCTTCGGGGCTCCTGAAGGCAGACTCGTGGCGAACCCCGGTTGTTACCCGACGGCGGCCGTGCTAGCGCTCGCGCCGGTGGTGAAGAGGTTGAAGGTCTCATCGGTGGCGATCAACGCACTCTCGGGGGTTAGCGGGGCGGGGGCCAAGCCCAAGGCGAATACGCACTTCGTCTCCGTCAACGAGAATGTCTCGCCGTACGGGCTCGTCGACGGGGCACCGCGTCACCGGCACACGCCCGAGATAGAGGCAGTCTTAGGTCGCGTAGGGACGGTGCCCGAGGTCACGTTCGTGCCGCACCTTCTGCCCATCTCCCGCGGCGAACTCGAGACCATCTACGTACACCTGGAGAAAGGTGAGGCTCTCCCGGAGGCCAGGGAAGTCCTCGGGTGGTACGCGGAGGACTACGAGGGCTGGGCGTTCGTGGAGGCCAGGGAAGAGCCGCCCCAGATCTCGCACGTCGCGAACACGAACCGAGCGAGGTTGTCTGCGGCGATAGACAGGAGGGCCGGCAAGCTCTTGCTCTTTTCGGCGGTGGATAATCTCTTAAAGGGCGCTTCTGGGGCGGCGGTGCAGAACATGAACCTGGCCTTGGGATACCCGGAAGATGCCGGGCTCGAGCACCTGAAGTAGGAGGCAAAAAGAATGGGGAAGACGCTTTCCAACGTGGATAAGGGGACGCGCCAGGATCTCATCTTAAGGCTCATCTCCGAGCGGCCCTTGGGTACCCAAGGTGACGTGGTTGCGGCCCTCTCGGACGAGGGCGTGGAGGTGGCCCAGGCGACCGTGAGCCGGGACCTGGCCGAGCTCGGGGTGTTGAAGGTCGGGAACCGCTACCTCGCGCTACCGCACGAGCCCGGAGCGGCCGGCATAGAGGTTTTGCCCAGCTTCGTCCTCGACGTCACCCCGGCCCAGAACACCGTCGTCATCCACACCCGCGACGGGACTGCGGGGGCAGTTGCCAACGTCCTAGACAGGGTGAGGGGCCTGAAGATAATCGGCACCGTGGCGGGACAGGACACCGTGATGGCCATCGTCCCCGACGACAGCACAGCGGTCGAGGTCGCGGGCCTCATCGCCGATGTCTGCCGGGCCAGGACCCGACCCGCCGGCGACGTCGAGTAACATTCGCGCGTGGTCGGTCGAACTCCCTTCCCGATACGACCGGGCGGTCCGGAGGATAGAGAGCTGGCGTCTTGAGGACCCTACGAGCGAAACGGCTTCGTCAAGCCAGACCGAAAAAGCGGTAACGAACGAATCTTAGGACTGTGGGAGGAAACGTGTTAGAAGGGAAAAAGGTCGTGCTCGCTTACTCTGGGGGACTCGACACCTCGGTGTGTTTGAAATGGTTCGAGCAGCAGGGGGCCGAGCCGTATGCCCTGTACCTGGATCTCGGGCAGGGCGAGCCCGCCGAAGGCGTGAAGGCCAAGGCCCTGAAGATAGGAGCCGCCGACGCTTTTGTGAGGGATGCGAGGACCGAGTTCGCCGAGGAATACGTGGCACCCGCGATCGAGGCGAACGCGCTCTACGGCGGGAAGTACCCCTTGTTCACGGCCCTGGGACGTCCCCTCATCGCCAAGAAGCTCGTCGAGGTGGCGAGGGAGGTCGGCGCGACCCATATCGCGCACGGTTCTACCGGCAAGGGCAACGATCAGGTCCGCTTCGACGTCACGACGGCCTCTATAGCCCCGGATCTCACGGTCGTCGCCCCGGTCAGGGACTGGAACATGAGCCGTCCCGAGGAGATCGCCTACGCTCAGGAACACGGCATCCCCGTCTCCGCCACCAAAGAGTCTCCCTACAGCGTGGACGAAAACCTCTTCGGCCGCTCCATCGAGGCCGGCCCTCTGGAGGACCCCGATCACGAGCCCAGAGAAGACGTCTTCGAGATGACCGCAGACCCCGAGAAGGCACCGAACGAGCCCGAGTATGTAGAGCTTGGCTTCGAGGAGGGGCTGCCGGTGAGCCTGAACGGTGAGGAGCTACCGCTCGTGGAGCTCATAGGGGAGCTCAACAAGCATGCCGGGGCGCACGGGGTCGGGCGGGTAGACATGATCGAGGACAGGTTGGTGGGCATAAAGAGCCGCGAGATCTACGAATGCCCCGCCGCCATAACGCTTATCCAGGCCCACAAAGAGCTTGAGACGATGACCCTCACGAAAGATGTGCTCCGCTTCAAAGCAACCGTCGAGCAACGCTACGCCGAGCTCACCTACGACGGCCTCTGGTTCACACCCCTCAAAGCCGCCCTCGGTGCCTTCATCACCGAGACCCAGAAGACGGTCACCGGGACCACGCGGCTCAAGCTGTACAAGGGGTCGAGCATCGTCGTCGGGCGCACGGCGTCGCGAGCCCTCTACAGTAAAGAGCTCGCCACCTACGACCCGAACAACACCTTCGACGAGACCGCGGCCGCAGGCTTCATTGCGCTCTGGGGCCTCCCGGCGCGGCAGTGGGCTGGGGTGAACGGCGGCATCGAAAAGAGCCCCGCGAAGTAGCTTGAGCGGGGAGCGGAGAGATCGCGGGACGGAGCCTCTCCTCGCAGAGCCCTGCCAGGGTCCTTCTCAGCCGCCAGCCGTGCCCACCGTCCCAACTGCAGACGAGTGACGAGCCTCCTCGCGGTTGCTTCTTCGTGTCTGACGGTGTACGCAGAGCCGTACGAGATGATGCCGACCCTGCTGCCCTCGCCGTCCGCTGTTCTAGGTTGCCCTTCGTGGGCCTCTACCTCATCACAAGAGGCCCGGCGTATAGCGGGAGCCCGAGCGGCAGGCAGGGCCCGCTTTTATTTAAGGTGCGTCGAGGTCTCCGGATGCAAAGTTTCGCTCAATCCAGCTGACCGCGTGCTCGACCAGAGCCTGCGCATCGAACAGGTGAGCCGTGGCTTCGCCGACCGGCCCGCTTCTCCCAGCTCCTGCCCCGAGCGCTGCTCGCGCGATGTGCTCGATGTAGTCCTCCTCGCCTAAGACACGTTCGTAAGACAAGGCTCCTTCCGAGGTGTCGATGTCCGTGAAGGTTCGCCAGAGGCGCTCGCCGCCTACGATCACGGGCGAGCCGTAGCTCACGCGGCGTTTGCCGGGGACGTTTGCGACGGCTTCCGCGTGATGAACGAGCGTCACGGCGTCTAGCGGCGCCCCCAAGACCGCGACTTGGCCGCCGAGTTCGACCAGTCGGGCGTAGGGCGTGCCGACGCCGTAGGCATCATCGTAAGGGTGCCCAGCGGTTAGCGCGTCGGCGAGTGAACCGACGGCCGCCACGCCTGCCTCCGGATGCCCGCTGTGACGCGCTATAGGCCAGGTCCTCAATGCTTCGGGAATCCGTCCGTGCTCCCGGCGGGAGAGCGCGACGCGCGGGTCATAGGCTGGGTGCTCTTCGAGGTAGATCCGTTTCGCCTCGTCGTCCAGCGCGTCAAGGTCGTCGGGTGGCTCGTCCTGCCAGCCCGTGTAGGTCATAAGCGTCCCCTCAGGTCCCAAAGCGTCTAGCAGGGCGCGCACGACGGTCTCTGCGCCACCAACCACGCGACCGAGCGCGCTCATCCGGCAATGGACCATCGTCACCCCGCCTTGTCTCAAGCCAAGCTTCTCCAGGTCCCGAGCAAGCCGCGAGCGTGCCACCAGCATGCCCCGCACAGTAGCAGAGGTGCAGGAGATCGACCAACACGAACGACGCCTCGGTTGGTGCGAGACGAGATTCGGGACCGCATAGAGAAAGAGCTTGCGCCGACGTAGCAGGAGCCCCGCGCTTCCTGACCGATGCCGGCTTCCCTGAGCCACGCTACCCCAGGCGCGTCCAGCTCCTTCGCCCTATAGTAATATCCTCGGCGCGCTACCGACGCTAGCCATAGCGCGCCGCGCTGTTATCATCGGTGTCGTGCCAGAGAAGCTCAAAACGGACGGCCCCGACGAGCCGTATGTTGGCGAGTCCCACCCCGACGCTGCGGGGGACTCCGCGATAATGCGCCATGCCCTCGAAGAGGCCCGAAAGGCCGCCGAGATGGGCGAGGTTCCCGTCGGCGCTGTGGTCGCCCGAGGAGAGGAGATTTTGGCCTCGGCCCACAACGAACGCGAAACAGCGAAAGACCCGAGCGCGCACGCCGAACTCCTCGCCCTCCGCCGCGCCGCCGAAAAGCTCGGTAGTTGGCGCCTCGCCGGCTGCACCCTCTACTCCACCCTCGAACCCTGCCCCATGTGCGCTGGCGCTCTCCACGCCGCCCGCATAAGCCGCCTGGTCTACGCTGCTCCCGACCCTAAGGCCGGCGCCGCCGGTACCCTCTACGACCTCCCCGCCGACTCTCGCCTCAACCACACCTACCCTTACACCTCCGGAACCCTAGGAACCGAAGCCGCCGCCCTCCTCCGCGACTTCTTCGAGTGGCGCCGCAAACGGTAAGCCTTCTGCCGCCGAG
>JALZFJ010000037.1 GCA_030867425.1 Actinomycetota bacterium
GCCTGCAGGTCGCCCACCCCTTCCGTCGGGAACGTCGCCGCAAGGCTTGCGGCCTCCCGTGCCGCCCCGCCGTAGGTGATCCAGACGGCTATGGCGCCTAGTACCGCACCGACGAGTTGTGCCACGAGGTAGATCGGCACGTACTGCCAGGAGAACTTTTTCGTGACCGCAAGCGCCAGGGTGATGGCCGGGTTCACGTGAGCGCCAGAGAGGTGGCCTATGGCGGCGACGATGACCACGAGCGCCAACCCGAAGGCGAGCGCCACGGCGAGCGAGTCGTAGATGCCGGGGCCTGCCGTGGGGCGCTGCAGGATCGCCGCGACGGCCACGGCGCAGCCCGTGAAGATCAGGATGAAGGTACCGATTAGTTCGGCCACCGCCGATCCTATTAGGTTACTCGAGTCGACCTGGCTCCCGTATAGGCCGCTCGGCTGTTCTCCTTCATCGTCGTCCTGCTGGGCTCTGCCCGGGCTCTGCGTCGCCGAGCCAGGCGAGCCGCCGAATCGGGACCCACGCTCAAAGCGAACGTCTTCGTGGCGCTCGTCGTGCAACGGGTCCTCCGCCCTACTGCGCTCCTGGGCAGCATCCGTGCGCCGTACCCGCGGCCGGTTCTCATCCCTCGGTTCGTTCCCTGATTCTGACATACTGCGACTCCTCTCCTCCTTAAAAGGAGGCGAGCCCGGTCTTTGCACGGGCCCGCCCTCGTAAGTACTCGCTGCGCTACGCTACCTGTCGCGGCGCCTAGACTCTTCGTCGAGGTCCGTGTCGCGGCTCCCGCCACGCGTGGTAGCGTCCTCTACATCTACCTCCTCACGCCGGACATCCTCCTCGACAACTTCCTCTTCCGCTACGACGTCCTTGCGGACCCTGAACTCCTCCTTGACCACCGGGCGCTTTTCGACCACTACCTCTTCCTCGGTGACGGGCACGCTTACCTCGACATCACCGATCTCGGCCTCAGAAGCCTCCCTGCCCTCGACGGGCACCCGCTCCACATGCACCTCTTCGTGCCTCTTTGGCACCCTCAGCTGCTCGCGATCGGTCCTCACCCGCTTACGTACTCTTAGGGCGCCGGCCTCGCGCTCACGGGTGCCGGCCCTAAGCTCCTCTTCTGTTCTCTGCACCCTGAGCTCGTCCTCGTCCGACTCGTCGTAGTACTCGCCGTAGCCGCCCCCCTCCTCAGAGGTTTCGAGGCTCTGGAGGCCGTAGTAGCTGCGGACCTCGTTCTCGTACTCGGGGGTTATGTCTTCGTCGTCGTCGAAGGTGGGACCGTCTTTAGCAGTAGCCTTATCCACCGAAACCTCGATGTGACGCCCCGCCTCATCAACCCTGGCCAAGTCCCAAGGGATGAGGGTAGAGCCGGTGCCCAAGAAACCCATCTTCACACCAAGGTACTCGGGTTGGTCGTTCTCGTCGACGAACAGGTCGTCTACCTTGCCGATCTTCTCGCCGTTGGGGTCGTAGACCTCGTAGCCTGCGTACTGGTCCTCGATTGCCGTAAATCTATCCGTACGCTCTTCATGCTCCACGTTAGAACCTCCTAACGCTACTCGATTTCAACTCTTGGTATTGTGTACCGTATGAGGTACTAAAGTAAACTAATGTAAAGAAACCTTTACAAAAGTAATATTGAAGCAGTTGTGTGATAAGAGGAGCCAGGTGAGTTGCACGGAGTTATAGAAGGGGAGAAGTGAACGAGTCTGCTGGTTTGAGGAAGGACCTGCTAGGCGTCGAAGAGGTCGCCGAGTACCTGGGGGTAAAAGCAATCACAGTCTATAGGTGGTGCAAAGAGGGGCGCCTGCCATGCTTGAAGATCGGCAAGCACTGGCGCATCCGCCGAGAGGCTCTTGAGGACTTCGTCCGCCGCGCCGAGCAGCCCACCACACTCGTCGGGCAGCTGCGTTTGTTTGTGCGAGTACCCGATCAGCTGATAGCAGTCGCTCAGAACCTCGATTTGATGCACCAGCTCGACGCTGCCTTCTTCCAGGTTGGAGAAGCCCAGGGAGGATTCCTAGTCAAGTTTTACAGCGGTGAAGTGCAGTCCGAGGACGAGTTGCGTGCCCACTTCAAGCGCAACGGCCTGGCTATCGAGCGTTTGGAAGAACAGGGACGCTTCCTCATGAGGCCCGAGCGCGATTCTCTAGGCGAGCGGAAGGATGAGCTGCGGCGGCTTCTTAAAGAGGAAGTCGATACCGGGCGCATCCTCTGGGCCAGCTTCGATTGGGCCAAGCAGATCGATTTGGATACGGCGGTAAGTCAGCAGGAGGCGCTAATGCAGCTAATCGGTTCACGGCAGCACGTCCTCAAGACAGCGGTGTTAGAAGAAGCGGCCGAGGACTGGACGCCGGCAATGTTAGGGCGAGCACAAGGCCTTACCTCTGGCATGATCTGGCTTTCAGAAGCTGGACTATCGCTATGCCGTGTGACACAGGTTGCATCCTCGGGCTAAGAGCCAAGCGTCTCTAAAGCCGCGCAAATCAGCTACTTTGTCGCCATCCTACCGGGATCGTGAGGAGCCCTTCACTTAGGTCAGGACGAGCTGTCGGGAGGGGCACACACCCTCGGGTGCAGTTCCGCGCCAGCAGCAGGGCGGGCGAAAGCTCTCGCTCGGAGGGTAGGCCGCGGAGACCGACGGACTGCCGGAGAGAAATGCCGACAAGGAGTGTTCTAGGAAACTCAGGCCAGTCATAGGCGAAAGCTCTTCCGTTGCCTCTATTCACTAGATTGCCGACAAGGAGTCTTTCTTCTCGGAAACCCACTTTCTGGTGGCACCGAAGTTCCCGGACACTGAGCCGCGAGCTGCTGAGCGGCGGAGCGTAAGGAGGGTAATGTCGTCCTCCTGCTCCCAGCCCTCCCCAACGAAGGAGTAAAGCTCCTCTAGGAGTGCCTCCTCCAGCGAGCGCGCCCTACCGTGCTCGGCGACAAGCGCCCGCAGACGCGGAAAGCCGAACATCTCACCTTTAGGATTATGTGCTTCTACTATCCCGTCGCTGTAGAAGAGGGCTGCTTCGCCAGCCTGCAAGGTAGTCTCTTTCTCCTCGTAGCCCATACCCGGCATCAGCCCCAAAGGCATCCCCCTAGCCCTCAACTCCTCGGCCTCGCTGCTTGTACGGTGTAGGTAGGGCAGGTCGTGTCCTGCGTTGGCGTAGCTCAAGGTAGCGCTCTTGGGCGCGAGGATGGCGTAGAAGCAGGTGACAAACATGTTGGCAGGGATGCGAGCAAACAATGTCTCATTGACCTGGGCTAGTACCTCCCTTGGCGAGGAGGAGCCTACGGCTTGAGCGGCGAGCTGCAGCATGCCGCAGGTGGTGGCCATCACCAACGCCGCTGGCACGCCCTTACCTGATGCGTCCCCCACGACTACTCCCAACCGGCCCTCTGAGAGGAGGTGGAAGTCGTAGAAGTCACCTCCTACCTCCCTAGCGGGCTGGTAGAGTGGAGAGATCTGCCAACCCTCCAGTTCGGGCACCTCCTTAGGCAGTGAGGCTTGCTGGATGCGCTGCGCTACTAGTAGCTCCTGCTCTATGCGCTCGCGCTCGATCCTCTCTTGCTCTAGCTCTTGCTTTAGACGCTGCCTCATGAGTTTTGGG
Organism: Actinomycetota bacterium; assembly: GCA_030867425.1. Lineage (GTDB taxonomy): Bacteria > Actinomycetota > Rubrobacteria > Rubrobacterales > Rubrobacteraceae > Rubrobacter_F. Next base: position 3,591 of record JALZFJ010000037.1, read on the forward strand.
CCGGTTGTTCCCAAGGCCCACTCCTCAGCTATCTTGCCCCTCTCTATGCGATGGATGGCGATACCTTTGTAGGCCACCTCCCTACCGCTTGGGGCGACACCCATAAGCTCCCTTCGATCGTGGATGGCGTGCACGATTAAGCGGGTCACCACCTTGTCTCCTTCGGCTACCTGGTCCTCGATGAGGTACCTGGTGTTGGAACCGGTGGCCAGAAGCTCGGCGATCGCCCGCTTGTAGCCTTCGCGGCCGGGCTGTTGGCCGGGAAGTAGTTTAGTGTGGCTTATGAAGTCAGTAGCCAGCAGCTTGGCCAAGGCGTCTAGGTCAGCCTTGCCCCTGTTCACGTCTTCCTGTGCCTCGAAGAAACGGCGGACCAATGCCTTATTCTGTTCCGCCGACATATATAAGTTCCTCCTTGCCAATTCGCTCTTCTCCAACCGGGGGCAGCAGGCATGACTTCTCGGAACTCAGTGCTCCTGATGCCTTGTGGTTTGCTAATCCTGCTGGCCTTGCTCCTTAGAAGAAGCAACCTCGGAGCGTAGTATTACGGAGACGTGTACTGG
>JALZFJ010000043.1 GCA_030867425.1 Actinomycetota bacterium
CGGCCGCGCCCTCATGAGCCGCCCGAAGCTTCTTCTGTTGGACGAGCCCTCAATGGGTTTAGCGCCGGTACTGGTAGAGCGCATCTTCCAGATCATCGAGGAGATAAACAGGCAGGGCACCACGATATTGCTCGTCGAACAGAACGCGAACGTCGCTCTGGACATAGCCACCCGCGGGTACGTGCTTGAGACCGGCGAGATCGTCAACGCTGCCTCCGCTGAGAAGCTCAGGCAGGACCCGAAGGTGCGCGAGGTGTACCTCGGGGCGGTCTAGTTAAACCGTCTTCGCTCTCCCTCATTGCGACCCTAGCTCACGTCCTAAGGGCTGTTGCGCACGTATTTAACGAGGAGTTTTCACACGCGTGAACTCTTGAGGGGTCAGTTGTGCCTAATATTGGTCGTGGCTGCGAGCGGCAAGGAGGTAGAGCGCGTGGCAAACGAGCCGGACATACAGCGGATCGAAAGGAAAAGCGCGGCCTGTGCATAGAGCTGACCTCGAGCACGTGGAGACTGCTCAAGCGTCGAGTGGTAACCCTTTCTTCAAGCCCATAGAAGCGACCGACGGGGACGACGTGACCCTGCCCGAGGGCTACAAGTACGGCGCCGTGCGCAAATGGGGAGATTCGATAGCCGCGGACGCTCACTGCGGCTAAAGCAACCGCTACGTGGCCACTTCCCGATAGAGGTCCTGGAGGGTGGCCAGAATAATGAGGACGGCCCCCTGTAGTTTTCTGTTAATCCATCAGCCGAGGACGGCTCGGAAGACGAGCCCCATGACACCATCTCCGAGCACCAACCAGCCCGGGTTGATCGTGGTCCAGAAGAGCAAGGCGAGCGCCGCTAGCGTGAGTAATGCCGGAATCGGCTCGACCACGGAGGAGCGGCCTAGCTTGAAAGTCACCCCGGCCATGAGGACCAACGAGACCACGTTTGCACCGTCGAGGAGGCCTGCAATAACTTGGGAGTTTCTCAAGCGGGGGATGATGGGCCGGTGAGGGCGACGAAGTCGAAGGCCGGCAGGAAGATGCACACCGTAGCTAATAGCGCCCCGGCTGTCCCGGCGAGCACGTAGCCTATGAAGGTGGCGGTTGTGAAGACTGGGTCGGGGGTGACCTGTCAGATGGCCACGGCGTCGAGGAGTTGTTGGTCGGTAAGCAGACCCGGGTCGACGAACTCAGAGCGCAAGAAAGCCAGCAGCACGTAACCGCTACCGAAGAGCACCGAACCGATCTTTAGGAACGAGAGGAAGAGTCCGAGTGGCCCTGCGGTCGAAGGTAGCGCCAGGAGGCCTAGCGGAAGCCCGAAGGGTGTGAACATTGCCGCTTTCCCGCTCCTTCGTCGCTGCACGGATCGTATCAGGAGCATCGCGAGCACTCCTCCAAAGAGGAGCGGTATCTCTCCCGCTCCTGAGAAGTAGAGCGCTAACGCTGTGACCCCCACCGCACCGAGGAACTGCCCTTCACCGCGGTGCGGAGGAACCCCCATAACGCGTGGGCGATTATCGCCACGACGACCGGCGTGATACCGTAGAGCAGACCCTCTGCCTGCGGGGTGCTCCTGTGCCGAACATAGGCCCAGGCGAAGGCCAGCACGATGAGCGTGGCCGGCAGGATGAAGCACACCCTGGTGACCATGAGTCCTCGCCAACCGGCTCGCACCCGCTGAGGTGGATCGCAAGCTCTGTTGAGTTCGGCCCGGGGATCAAACTCGAAGCCCCCACCAGGTCCAAGAACTCTTGCTCATCCATCCACCGGCACTGCGCTACTACCTCACTGCGTATTATTGCGATGTGCGCTGCCGGTCCTCCGAAGGCCACGGTGCCCAGTTTCAGAAAGTGGCTCGCAAGCGCCCGTAGCTCACGGCTGGTATTGCCCGGTTCGGCTTGATAGCTCATCCTAGAGTGCTCTTCGTCTCGCCGTTCTTCGCGTACTTTTCGGCTCCTTCTACCACACAGGGGGTGGGACTAGGTGCTCAGCACGGTTGTTTCGGGCCCGCCGCAGCGTCTGCTCGTCGAGAGATACCGGGGTCACCCCATATCGGAGCTTCGCTTCCTCGGCAAAGACTTTCACCGCGTCCCTGACCTTCACCTTGCTCCCGCTGCGGTGCAAGCTGCCGATGCTCTCGGCTCTCATGGGGAGCTTCAGGGCGCCGTAGACGCGCCCTAGAACCCAGGCCAGGGTTTCCTCGCCCCACACCAACACGATGCCCCCGACGCTCGTGGCCCTCTTCGTGATGCGCTGGGCTATTCCGACTAGCTTCATGCCGTCCTGGAAGTCTCCAACCCGGATGCTGTGGTCACCAGGGCAGAATTCGTCTCGGACTGCGCCAACCTCCGCGCTGATGCCCAACCGCGAGAAAGCACCAAGCACTATAGCGGCGGCCTCGCCATAGCGCTCCATCACGTTTCTTCGGGTGTCCTCGGAGGGGCGGATGATGGAGAAGCCGAAGGTGCCGGGACCGGCGGCGATCGCACCCCCGCCCGCGCCCCGAACGAGGACCGGGTAGCCCTCTTCGTATGCTGCCTGGACGGCCTTACCGAATCCGGGACGGACCGTATCTCTTCTCGTCACCCCGACGTGACGGTCGGAGGGCGTGATTGATATCGTCGGGGGCCTCATCCCGGCCGCCACCTCCTCGAAGATGGTCCTCTGGTAGGCATAAGCCGTCCCAGGGTCCTCGAACCTGCCAGGCAAAAGAAGCTCCATCGCGACTCCTCGTCTTCTCCTTCGGGCCTGTAGTAAGCTGGGCTCGGACCGATGCTCGAAAAGTGTACCAGTGCGTTGGAGAGGGGGTGTCCCCGGAGAAGTGGGCGGCGTCACGAAGATCGGAGGAGCACTATGCACGGAGAGTACAAGACACCAGGTGGCAAGCTGATAGTGGCAGATCTCGACGTCCGGGACGGCAAGCTTACTAATGTCGGGGTGAGCGGAGACTTCTTCCTCGACCCTCCCGAGGCACTCGAGGGCATCGTCGGGGCTTTGGAGGATGCCTCGGCGGATCTCTCCGAGGAGGCGTACGCCGCCCGCGTCCAGGACGCTCTGGGCCCCGACGTCGAGATGCTCGGCTTCTCCGCCGAGGCGGTGGCCCGCGCCGTAAAAAGGGCACTCCTGTGAATGGTGGCAGTCCTTGGCGCGGCTACTCCTGGCACCTGCTCGACGAGGAGCCCCAACCACCCGCGCTGCATTTGGCGCTAGATGAGGTCCTGACCAGGCGCCTCGGCGCCGGCGAGCGGCCGCCCACTTTGCGTCTCTGGCGCTGGACGACGCCGGCGGTGATCCTGGGACGCTTCCAGTCGGTCAGGAACGAGGTCGATGAGGAGGCGGCCGGGCGGTACGGCGTCCAAGTCGTGCGGCGGATGACTGGGGGAGGGGCGATGTTCGTAGAGCCCGACAATGCCGTCACGTACTCGATCTATGCTCCACCGGAGCTCGTCGCCGGGATGTCTTCCGTGGACTCGTACGCCTTCTTCGACGAGTGGGTAATAGAGGCTCTCCGATCTCTCGACATAGACGCTTGGTACGAGCCGATCAACGACATCACCTCAGCCGGTGGCAAGATCGGCGGCGCCGCCCAGGCACGCAGACCTGGGGCGGTCCTCCACCACGTCACGATGTCCTACGAGATGAACGCCGCCAAGATGCTCGAAGTGCTCAGGATCGGCCAAGAGAAGGTAAGCGACAAGGCGCTAAGGAGCGTCGAAAAGAGGGTCGGACCCTTGCGCCGACAGACGCAGCTGCCGCGTGAGACAATCATCGAACGCATGGTAGCTACCTTCGCCGAGCGCAATACTGAGCAGGGCCTCGTAGAGGACCGAATCTCACCCGATGAACTTGTGGAGGCCAAGGAGCTGGAGCGTACCAAGTACGGCTCCCAGGAGTGGACCTACTTCATACCCTGATCCTACGAAGGTGGCACCCCTTGCGCCCGGGCAACGACCGGCTCTGAGAAGTTGTCCGGCGATTCGGGGTCTTCGTTCGCGGGCTCTCCGGTATAATCACAGGGAATGCGTGTCTACCTCATCGACGGTTACTCCCTGCTCTACCGAGCGTTCTACGCGTTGCCACAGAGCATAGTGACGACGAGCGGTTTGCCGACCAACGCCCTCTACGGCTTCACGAGCATGGTCTTGAAACTGCTCGGTTCGGAGGAGGAGGTCGGGATCGGGGTCGTGTGGGACAGTGGGAAGCCGGCTTTCCGAATGGAGCTCTTCCCGGAGTACAAGGCCCAAAGGACGTCGATGCCAGAGGAGCTAAGAGCTCAGCTCGACCACCTGGACGAGATCCTCGAGGCAATGAACATCCCGGCCATCCGGGCCGAGGGCTTCGAGGCCGACGATGTTCTGGCCACCCTCTCCAAGCGTCTCCCCGAGGACGTGGAGCTCATGATAGTAACCGGCGATCAGGACGCGATGCAGCTCGTGGACGGCAGCGTGAAGGTTTTGAGGACGACGCGCGGCGTCTCGGAGACGAAGGCGTACGGGCGCGACGAGGTGATCGAGGAGTACGGTGTGACGCCGGAGCAGATCCCCGACTACAAGGCTTTGGTCGGCGACTCTTCGGATAACATCCCTGGTGTCCGGGGCATCGGACCCAAGGGCGCCGCGAGTCTGCTCGCGAAGTTCGGGACCGTCGAGAACCTGTACGAAAACCTGGAAAAGGTCGAGGCGAAGGGAATGCGGAAGAAGCTCGAGGAGGGACGGGAGAATGCCTTACTCTCGCTGGAGCTCGCCCGTATGCGCTTCGACGCGCCGGTGGAATTCGACGCAGAGGCCCTGAAGTTCGAGGGGGTTGCGCCGGAGAGCCGTGAGATGCTCCGCCGCTACGAGTTCCGGTCCTTGGAGCCCCGCTTCGCCGAACTGCCGGTAGTCGGCGGCGAGGAGATACCGCTCCCGGAGAGGCTGGAGGTGCGCGTCTCGGAGGAGCCCATCGAGCTCTCCTTCGAGCCGGTCGCCGCGGCCCCGGTCGGGGACGGCGAACGCTGGTGTGTAGCCGTCGCCGAGGGCGAGGTGCAGCTCGTGGAGGGAGTTCCCGAGAGCCCCCTGCAGGTTCATGACGCCAAGAAGCTCGGGGTGAGGGGCGCACACTTCGACACGTATCTCGCGGCGTACCTGTCGAAGCCTGGCGCGGGGAGCTACGAACTCGAGGCTCTGGCAGCGGAACGGGGGGTGGCGGGGGTCGAGGTCACCCACGAGGACCCGATGGTGCGCGAGGCTGCGAGAAGGGCGATGTTGGTACGCGCGCTCGCCCCGGTGCTCAACGAGGAACTCGAAGAGATGGGGCTGGCGAGGCTCTACTACGAAGTGGAGCTGCCACTCGCGGATGTCTTAGGGAAGATGGAAGAGGTCGGGATGCCGGTAGACGTCTCGACGTTGGAGGAGGTCGGAGAGGAGATAGAGGAGCGGATAGGTGAGATAGAGGCCAGGATCTACGAGGAAGTCGGCCACCCCTTCAACATAGGCTCCCCGAAGCAGCTCGGGGAGGTGCTCTTCGTCGAGTTGGGTATCCCGCCCGTCAGGAAGACCAAGACAGGCTACTCGACGGACGCCAAGGTTCTGCAGCAGCTCGCCATCGAGCACCCGATAGCGGACAGAATTATCGCCTACCGTGAGCTCGCGAAACTCAAGGGTACTTACATAGACGGGCTCGTCAAGCTCATCGGCGAGGAGGGGCGTATCCACAGCACCCTCAACCAGACCACGACTGCCACGGGCCGTCTCTCCAGCGATTCACCGAACCTGCAGAACATACCCGTACGGACTGAGATGGGCACCCGCATCCGGGACGCCTTCACCGCCTCGCCTAACAGGCGGCTCGTGGTCGCCGACTACTCGCAAATAGAGCTCAGGATACTCGCGCACATGACCGGGGAGCCGACTCTCGTGCAGGCGTTCACCACCGGCGAGGACGTCCACACCCGCACCGCCTCGGAGGTCTTCGACGTGCGCCTGGAGAGCGTGACGCCGGAGCTTCGTAGACGAGCGAAGATGGTCAACTTCGGCATCCTGTACGGCATCTCGGGCTTCGGGCTGGCTATGAGGTTGGGGAACGTGCACCCGGCGGAGGCCGAGCGGTACATCAAGCGGTATCTGGAGCGCTACCCGAAGGTGACGGAGTTCATCCAGGCGACGCTCGAGGAGGCCGAAGAGCTCGGGTACGCGACGACGCTCTTCGGGCGGCGGCGGTACGTGCCGGAGCTCAGGAACACGAACAGGAACGTTCGCAAGCTCGGGGAGCGCATCGCGTTCAACGCGCGGGTTCAGGGGACGGCGGCGGACATCATCAAGGTGGCGATGGTGGACCTGCAGCCGCGGCTGTCCTCTTTGGGGGCCGAGATGCTGATGCAGGTTCACGACGAGCTCGTCTTCGACGTGGACGCCGAAAACGTGGAAGAGGTCGCTTCTTTAGTGGCCGAAAGGATGGTAACGGCCTACGATCTGCACCCGCCTTTGGAG
>JALZFJ010000051.1 GCA_030867425.1 Actinomycetota bacterium
GTCGCAACGCGCTTGTCCTCTGGCCAGGGGTCTCTTTCTATCAGCTTCTTCTTCTCAAGGGAGCCGACGGCGTCGCTCACCGTGGCCCGGGTGAGGTCGAACTCTTCGGCGAGCCGGCCCACGCGGCGCAGCTGAGGGCCGTGGAAGAGTAGGTGGACGAGGAACTGGGCCTGTATGGGGCTGAGGCCGCGTTCCTGGGCCTCCTCCCTGAGCAATACGCGGAGGGCCTGCGAGAGCCGCTCCAGGGACGCCACTATCTTCTTGTCTACGTCCCCGTGCTGCAAGGACAGCTCGAAAGCCGATCCCACTACTACAAGCACCCCCTAGCGCGGCCGGGGCGGTCGAGCGAGCACTCACCCCGGCCCTTCTTCTTTGCGCCGCGTCGTCCGAAAGGGAACGCGCCTGATCCCAAAGCTAGTGCTCCCCTTCCTTCACGTAAGGGTAGGCCCATAGGGCTACCTGCATGACCACCGACTTGAACCACGCGTCGTGCATCTTGTCAACCTCTTCGGGACCGTGCTCCCCATTCGCGAGAAACGGCTTTATGGTCGCCGTGATCGGGTAGACGAAGGCGATGATGTAGCGCAGCGGGATGTGGTCCGGCGCATCGTAAGCCCCGTCGGTCTCGTTCTTCTTGGCGGTGGTGTGCCTTAGGGCTATCTCGTGTTGGTAGTCGAGCCACTCCTGGTCATATGGCCGCCGGCAGGTGTCGAGGATCCACTGGCTGAACCGCTCGCGCACACGCGCCAAATACTCGGAGCTCGGCTCCCCGGTTTGGGTATTGACGAAGTAGTAGACCAGGTGCGGGTTGTCCCCCACGAAGCCGTACCACAGGTCCAAAATGTCTTCGGTTTGGTCTTCGAGGACGTCGCCGGCCATCCTCAGGTATCTCTCGTCCTCCTCGGTGAAGAGAACCGTCTGCTTGAGCAGGTCTAGGTCCTCTAAGGTCAGGGGTGACCTCGCTATCTCCGTAGCTCCGTAGCCGTAGCCGGGGATGCCCTGCTGCCGATCGCCGTCCATCACCGCTCCTTTCTCTCTGTCCTGGACCCCTGATCCAGCGCATTATGTTAGGAGTCCTAAATATAATCGAGCGGCGTCCGGCTTGTCAACGGGGCGAGCAGTGAACAACCACCCGACCCGGTCGGGCCGTAAACCGAACCACCGAGATTGGGCTATACTACTGGGGAAGTGTGCTAGTGCAGGCGGGTTTTCACCGTGTTGTTCTCATTCGAGGGGGCTACGACGTTCCGTCCTCGATTCCTTGATCTCGGTCCTCCACGGTTTGCGCCAGGCTCACCCTTGGCAATGGGCCTAAAGGACAAGGCCTCGCCGGCTGCTCTTCAGGACGTTGTAGGAAAAAACGTTCTGGCTTGGTCAGGCCCTTTACTCGCACCGCTTCACGCCATCCAGTGAGCAGGGCATGAGCGCCTAACCGCTAGACCAGGACCAGCTCGACCTCCGGCTCCTCGCCCAGCGTGGCGGAGAAGCGGACCTTCGGGGCGTTGTCGGTTCGTACTGCTCCTCTTGGCAGGCTTCCAAACTCGTTGCATCCTGGTGTTAGGAGATTCGGGACTGGTAGAGACGGATGACCTCTCGGGCCTTGTTTTGGATGGCCTCGACCAACTCCTGTGGGGAGTCCACCACCACGTCTGTTCCAACGCTCAGAAGGCGCGAGGCATAGTAGTCGATCTGCGAGAGCGGGATTTCTGCCTCGATGATACCTCCGCCACCCTCGGTGGGCATGATCCTACCGAAGAGGGACGTCACCTCGAAGCTCTTTCTCCCCCGCTCGGTGACCCGGGCCCGAAACCTCAGCCGCTCACCAACTGCCTCCCGCCCGGCGCTCATCCAGCCTTCGATGGAGAGCTTCGGCGGCGGCTCGAAGCCCTCGGCTCTCTCGGCCGAAAGAAAGCGGTCCGCCCTCATTAGGACGTTCATCCCCCTCCTTCGGTCGAAGCAGGCACAGTACCAGTACCCCTGAGAGGCGTATAGGCCGTACGGGAAGATCACCCGCTCCGTGACTCCCGACTCCATCGAGTCGTAGGCCACCTTCAGATGCGCCCCGTCGAGCGCCGCCGAAAGCAGCTCGCCCAAGAGCGGGGCCTCGTAGTCGCGTACCGGCCCGCCCACATAGACGTGCCTCCTAAGCCTATCGAGCTCCGCCACGACGTCCTTGGGCAGGGCAGCCCGCAGCTTGGTCACCGCCGAAAGGCTTTGGGTGGAGAAGGGGTGCACCGGGTACCTGAGTAGGGCTTCGTAGGAGGCGATCAGCGCGAGGGCCTCGTCCACGGTCAAAGAAGGCGAGAGCGTCCTGCCGCCCCGCGGCAGGGAGTACCCACCCCCCGGACCCGGCGTGGAGAGCAGTGGCACGCCCATTGCTGAAAGGGCCCCAAGGTCCCTAAGCATCGTGCGCCTGCTGACCCCGAACTCCTCGGCCAGCTCGGCGGCCGTAAAGTGCGGCTTGGTCTGAACCCTTATGAGTAACTCCAGTAGCCTTGCGGTGCGTGACAAGTTTTTCCTCCGAACCTCCAAGATAGGTGACGCTCACTGTCACCA
>JALZFJ010000083.1 GCA_030867425.1 Actinomycetota bacterium
GGAGCGGGGGGCGTACGGACCTGGATCTCCCGGGCTCGCTCTTCGAGACCGAGCCGAAAGAACACGTCATACACCGGGCCGTCGTTGCCGAGCTTGATGCCCGGCGGCGCTTTACGGCCTCGACTAAGGGCCGGAGCGAGGTTACGGGCTCTGGACGAAAGTTGTACAGGCAGAAGGGGACCGGCCGGGCACGGGCGGGCGACATAAAGCCGCACATCCGTGTCGGCGGCGGTACCTGGGGCGGTCCGAAGCCGAAGGGCGAGCGTTCGCACAAACGCATAAACCGCAAGGAGGCGCGGGCTGCATTCCTGGGGGTCCTCTCCGCGAAGGCGGCGGACGGCGAGTTGTACGTGCTCGATTCGTTAGGTTTTGACAAGCCCTCAACCAAGCAGGCTCGGGAGCTCGTCGAGAGGATGAATCTTGAGGGGCCGGTTCTGGTGGTCGTGACGGATGACGATGAGCACGCGGAGCTCTCTTTCAGGAACCTACCAAGGGTAACGGTCACGCGGCCCTACGAGTACGGAGTCTACGAGTTGCTAAGGGCTCGGGAGGTCGTGTTCTCGCGGGCGGCCTACGAGAGGCTCGCCGGAAATCGGGAGGATAGGTAGGTAATGGATCCGCACCAGATAATCATCCGGCCGGTCATCTCCGAGAAGAGCTACAACCTGATCGAGACGGAGAACCAGTACACGTTCCAAGTGGACAAGCGCGCCAACAAGAACCAGATAAAGCGTGCCATCGAGGAGGCCTTCGACGTGAGGGTCTACAAGGTGAACACCGCGAATGTAAAGAGCAAGCCGAAGCGCCAGGGCCTCATGCCGCGGGGCCGGACGGCCACCTGGAAAAAGGCTGTCGTGAGGCTCGCCGAAGGCGAACGGATAGATCTGTTCGAGGGAGTCTAGAATGCCAGCGATACGTTACAAGCCGACGAGCGCCGGACGGAGGAACTCCTCCGTCCTCACGCGTGACTCGGTTACGAGGGAGAAGCCGGAGAAGAAGCTTCTCGCTAAGCTCTCGAAGAGCGGTGGTCGCAACAATAAGGGGCGTATCACCACCCGCCACATCGGCGGCGGCCACAAGCGCCGTTACCGGCTCATAGACTTCAAGCGCGACAAGGACGGTGTGCCGGCGACGGTCGCGGCGATCGAGTACGATCCCAACCGCTCGGCGAACATCGCCCTTTTGCACTACCACGATGGCGAGAAGCGCTACATCCTTGCACCTCGCAACCTGACGGTGGGCTCGGTGGTCATGAGTGGACCCGACGCCGAGGTGGACGTGGGCAATGCCCTGCCCTTGAACCGGATTCCGGTTGGTACGGTGGTCCACGCCGTCGAGCTTGAGCCGGGCCGGGGAGCACAGCTGGCCCGGAGCGCCGGCACTAGCGCCCAGATCACGGCTCGCGAAGGGAAGCTCGTTACGCTCCGGTTGCCCTCTGGGGAGCGCCGGCGCGTGCGTGCGGACTGTCGGGCGACAGTGGGTGTCGTCGGGAACCAGTCGCACCAGAACGTCAGCCTTGGCAAGGCGGGCCGCAAACGTCACCTCGGGGTGAGGCCGACGGTGCGCGGGACGGTGATGAACCCAGTGGACCACCCGCACGGCGGCGGTGAGGGCAAGAGCACGCCGGGACGGGCGCCGGTCACGCCGTGGGGCAAGCCGACCCTCGGCTCGCCCACCAGGAAGAAGCGCAAGAGATCGGACGCGATGATCGTCCGGCGGCGTAGGAAGGGAAGGAGGCGCTAATGACGCGGTCTTCGAAGAAGCCGCCTTACGTCGAGGAGCGCCTTATGGAGCGCATCCTCAGGATGAACGAGAATAACGAGAGGCGTATGCTCAAGACGTGGAGCCGGGATTCGGTGATCTACCCCGAGTTCGTCGGCCACACCATCGCCGTTCACGACGGTCGCAAGCACGTGCCCGTGTTCTGTACGGAGAGCATGGTCGGCCACAAGCTTGGCGAGTTCGCCCCGACGCGGACCTTCCGCACCCACGTAAAGAGCGACAGGACGGCGAGGCGCAGGTGAGGGCAAAGGCCAAGTCCGTACGCGTCGCGCCGCGCAAGGCGCGCCTAGTGGCGGACGAGATCCGGGGCAAGAGCTACCCGGAGGCAGTCTCCATCTTGCGGTTCACCAATAAGCGGGCCGCCAAGATCATCGGCGACGTGCTGAACAGCGCCGCTGCTAACGCCGAGCACAACGCGGACGCGAATACCGACGAGCTGAGGATCAAAACCGTCAAGGTGGACGAGGGTCCGACGATGAAGCGCTACCGGGCCCGAGCGATGGGCCGGGCGACCATGATCCGCAAAAGGACCAGCCACATTACCGTGGAGCTCGAAGACCCGGACGGCTCTGCCATGGACACGCCCGGGGGCGAGGAGGAATAGATGGGTCAGAAAGTACACCCGGAGGGCTTCAGGCTCGGGGTCAAGCGCAAGGGAGAGAGGGTAGCCCATAAGAGCAACTGGTACTCGGATAGGGACTATGCAGAGCTGTTGGGCGAGGACCTCAAGATCAGGGAACACATAGAGAAGAAGCTTAGCCGTGCCGGGATTGCGGACGTCACGATCCGCAAGGCCGCCGAGCAGGGCGAGATCGCGGTGGACATACACACCGCCCGTCCTGGTATCGTGATCGGCAAGGGCGGCAGCGAGGTGGACGCCTTGCGGGGTGAGCTGGAGCGTCTCACCGGCAAGAGGGTGCAGGTCAACGTGCGGGAGGTCTCGCGCCCGGAGCTCAACGCCCAGCTCGTCGCGGAGTCCATCGCCGAGCAGCTTGAAGGACGGGCCGCCTTCAGGCGGACGATGAAGCGAGCCTTGACGAGCTCGATGCGCAGCGGGGCCGAGGGCGCGAGGATACAATGTGGCGGTCGGTTGGGCGGCATCGAGATGAGCCGTCAGGAGACCATCTCCGAGGGCCGGGTACCGCTGCACACGCTCGATGCGGACATAGACTATGGGTTCAAGGAAGCCAAGACCCAGATGGGCCAGATTGGGGTCAAGGTCTGGATCAACCACGGGGTCAACGAAGAGCTCGTAACGAGGAGTGGCAGGTAAGCGATGCTGGTACCGAAGAAGCTTAAGTACAGGAAACCTCACCGGGGCCGGATGCGGGGGCAGGCCAAAGGCGGCACGGACGTGCAGTTCGGCGAGTACGGTCTGCAAGCTTTGGAGCCGGCCTGGATCACAAACAGGCAGATAGAGGCCGCCCGTATCGCGATGACCAGGAAGATCAAGCGTGGAGGGAAGGTCTGGATCAACATCTTTCCCCACAAGCCCGTAACCAAGAAGCCGGCCGAGACACGCATGGGTAGCGGCAAGGGTTCCCCCGAGAACTACGTCGCAGTCGTTAAGCCGGGCCGCGTCATGTTCGAGATGAGCGGGGTCAACGAGCAGCTTGCGCGCGATGCTATGGCTTTGGCTGCCCAGAAGCTCCCCATAAAGACGCGTTTCCTGGTCAGGGGAGGTGCGAGCACGTGAAGGCTAAGGAGGTGCGCGAGCTGGACGTCGAAGAGCTCGCGCAGCGCATAGCCCAGACGCGGCGCGAGCTCTTCAATTTGCGCTTCCAGCACGCGACGGGTCAGTTGGAGAACACGGGACAGCTCAAGGAGGTCCGGAAGAACATCGCCCGGCTCCTGACCGTCCTAAACCAGAAACAGCGGGAGAACGTCTAAAGTGGCAGAGGAGAAGGAGAAAACGGAGGTCGCGGAAGCCCAGGACGTCGAGGAGCTCGGGCCCGGCGCGGTCAAGGGCCCGACGCTGGATCAGGACGAGGGACGCGTTCAGGACCCCAAGAGCGATCGTGGTAGCCGCAAAGAGCGGGTCGGGCTCGTCGTCTCCGACAAGCCGGAGAAGACAGTCGTCGTCTCGGTAGAGACGCTCGTGCGGCACCCGTTGTACAAGAAGCGGGTCAGGCGCTCCAAGCGCTTCATGGTGCACGATGAGCAGAACACTGCGCGCATCGGGGACACCGTGCGAATCATCGAGACGCGGCCCATCTCGACGCGTAAGCGGTGGCGGCTCGCGAACATCATATCGAGGGCCGAGTAGTGATCCAGAACGAGACACGACTCAGGGTGGCCGACAACTCGGGCGCGAGGAGCTTGCTAACCATCCGGATCCTGGGCGGCTCGAAGAGGCGAAGCGCTGGGGTGGGCGATGTCATCGTCGCGACCGTTAAGGAGGCGACACCGGGCGGCGGCGTGAAGAAGGGTGAGGTCGTCAGGGCCGTCGTGGTAAGGACGAAGAAAGAGACTCGGAGGAACGACGGGTCGTACATCCGGTTCGGGGAGAACGCGGGCGTGATCATCAACAACGATGGCGCTCCGCGCGGGACGCGCATCTTCGGGCCCGTCGCCCGCGAGCTCAGGGACAAAGGCTACACGAGGATCATCTCACTCGCTCCGGAGGTGTTGTAGATGGGGCTCAAGGTCAGACGCGGGGACACCGTCATGGTGATCTCCGGCAAAGAGAAGGGCAAGCGCGGCGAGGTCGAGCGGGTTCTCCCCCGGAAAAACCGGGTGGTCGTGGGCGGCGTAAACGTCAGAACTCGCCACGCGAGGCCGAGCCAGCAGAACCAGGAGGGCCTGTACACGTTCGAGGCCCCGATTCACGTCTCCAACGTGATGCTTGTAGATCCAGACTCTGGGGAGCCCACCCGCGTGGGGTATCGGTTCGCTGATTCGGGGGAGAAAATCCGGGTGAGCAAGAAATCCGGAAAGGACATAGATGGCTAGACTAAAAGACAGGTACCGGGAGGAAGTCGCGCCGGCCCTCAAGGAGAGGTTCGGGATCGAGAACCCGATGCGGATTCCGAAGCTGGAGAAGATCATCGTCAACATGGGCGTCGGAGAGGCCGCCCAGGATTCCAGGCGGCTCGACGGCGCGATGGAGGACCTCGCCAGGATCACTGGCCAGAAGCCGCAACTTCGGCGCGCCCGGAAGAGCGTCGCCGGGTTCAAGATCCGGGAGGGCATGCCGGTAGGGGTCCGAGCCACGTTGCGCGGGGAGCGGATGTGGGAGTTCCTGGACCGTCTGGTCTCGATCGCGCTGCCACGTGTGAGGGACTTTCGGGGAATTAACCCGAACGCGTTCGACGGGCGGGGGAACTTCGCCCTGGGCCTGCGGGAGCAGACCATCTTTCCGGAGGTCTCCTATGACTCCATAGACTCCATGCGGGGTTTGGACGTCGCGGTGGTGACGACCGCCGAGACTGACGAGGAGGCCCGGGAGTTCTTGCGCCTGTTGGGGATGCCATTCCGGCCTAGTTAGGAGCAGTTTGTGACCAGAAAAGCGTTGTTGGTAAAGCAGCAGAAGCCGCAGAAGTTCAAGGTCAGGGAGTACAACCGGTGCCAGCGGTGCGGCCGGGCGCACGGGTACTACCGGAAGTTCGGTCTGTGCCGGATCTGCTTGAGGGAGTTGACGCACGAGGGGAAGATCCCCGGCGTCACAAAGGCGAGTTGGTAGGGTTTTAGGATGAGCGTAAACGATCCCATAGCGGACTTTTTGACCCGCGTCCGCAACGCGGGGATAGCGAAGCACGATACCGTCGCGATGCCGCACTCGAAGATGAAGGCTGAGATAGCCCGCATCCTCAAGGAGCAGGGCTACATAAACAACTACTCCGAGAGGGGCGAGGGCGCGAAGAAGGAGCTCGTCGTTGAGCTCAAGTACGACCCCGAGGGGCAGCGTGCGATCACGGGGCTTCGCAGGATGAGCCGGCCCGGCAGGCGCGTCTACCGCAAGCAGGCTAACATCCCGCGCGTCCTCGACGGTCTCGGGGTGGCGATCCTCTCGACCTCGCGGGGTATCCTCACCGACCACGAGGCCCGGCGCGTGGGCATTGGCGGCGAAGTGCTCTGCTTCGTCTACTAGGGAGGTACGCTATGTCGAGAATAGGTAGGGCGCCCGTCGAGGTGCCGCAGCAAGTAGAGATAGACGTCTCCGAGCGCACTGTAAAGGTCAAAGGCCCGAAGGGCGAGTTGGCCGTGCCCGTGGGCCAGGGCGTGACCGTCAGGCAGGAGAACGGGCAGATAGTCGTCGAGCGTCAGTCGGACGCGCCGGACCACAAGGCGATGCACGGGCTCACACGCAGCCTGATCCAGAACGCCATCACGGGCGTTACGGACGGGTTCTCGAAGACCCTGCAGATACAGGGTGTTGGTTACCGGGGCTCTTTGCAGGGGCGGGACATCAATTTGCAGGTCGGATACTCGCACCCGGTCACGATCAGTCCGCGTGAGGGTATAGACTTAGAGCTGCCGAACGCGACGACGATCATCGTGCGCGGGATAGACAAGCAACGCGTCGGGCAGATGGCGGCAGAGATCCGAAAGGTCAGGCCGCCAGAGCCGTACAAGGGCAAGGGCATCCGCTACAGCGACGAGCAGATCCGGCGCAAGGTTGGCAAGGCCGGCTAGCGGAGCTCTAGGAGGTTTTATGCCGGTATTGGACAAGAGGGGACAGAAGAACAGGCGCCGGGCGCGCATCCGGCGCAAGATCTTCGGGACGGCGGAGTGCCCCAGACTCTCCGTCTACCGGTCGAACATCCACATCTACGCCCAGCTCGTGGACGACCTGGAGGGACACACCCTGGTGGCGGCCGACTCACGCGAGGTCGAGGAGGCGGAGAATCGCACGGCCGCGGCGCGCAAGGTCGGCGAGCTCATCGCCGAAAGAGCCGGCGGCGCCGGGATAGAGGTTGCGGTCTTCGATCGCGGCGGGAATAAGTACCACGGTCGGATCGCGGCGCTCGCGGAGGGCGCTCGCTCCGGCGGCCTAAAGTTTTAGGAGGAAACGGGTTTGGGACGGAGAGCAAGCGGTAGCAGGGGGCAGGGCCCTTCCGGCACGAGCCGCGGCGGGGGCATGGACACCCGCGGCGGTGCCCGAGGGGGAGGCGGCACCACCCGGGAGCGCGACAGCCGGGGGCCTCGGCCCCGCGAGCGCGGGCGTGACCGTGATGGAGGCTCCGATCTCCAGGACCGGGTGGTCGAGATCCGCAGGGTCGCCAAGGTAGTCAAGGGTGGCCGCAGGTTCAACTTCAGCGCCCTAGTCGTCGTCGGCGATGGTAACGGCCGGGTAGGCGTGGGCCTGGGCAAAGCCAACACCGTGCCCACAGCTATCGGCAAAGGTCAGGATCGTGCGAAGGCCAACATGTTCGACGTGCCGATGCGCGGCACGACCATCCCGCACGAGGTGTTGGGCAAGTTCGAGAGCTCGTCGGTGATGCTCAAGCCCGCCTCCGAGGGTACAGGCGTGATCGCGGGCGGCGCTGTACGCGCGGTGCTAGAGCTCGCGGGGGTGAGAGACGTGCTAACGAAGGCCCTGGGCTCGACCACCGCCGTAAACCTCGTGCAGGCGACAGAGCAGGGCTTGCGCAGCCTGCGCTCGAAGGCCGCCATTGAGGAGTCGCGGGGGGTGAAGATCACACTATGAGCCCCTTGAGAGTAACGCAGACGAAGAGCGTCATAGGCACAAAGGAGAATCATAAGAGGACGGTCCGGGCTCTGGGCCTGAAGCGAATCCGGGACTTCAGGGTGCACGAGGACACGCCGCAGATACGCGGCATGGTTCACAAGGTCCGTCACTTGGTCGAGGTCGAGGAGGTGGAGGAGTAGTGCGGCTGAACGAACTCGGGCCGGCGCCCGGCTCGAAGAAAGCGCGCAAGCGGCTCGGGCGCGGCACGGGCTCAGGGTACGGCAAGACGGCCGGGCGGGGCCAGAAGGGGGCCCTGTCCCGCTCTGGTGCGAAGGCGCACATGACCCACGAGGGCGGCCAGATGCCCCTGCAGCGTCGGCTGCCGCGTCTGAAGGGCATGGCGCGCGGCCCGCACACCCCTGCCCGCCCAAAAGTCTACGCTCCGATCAACGTCGGTGAGCTCGCAGAGCTCTCGGGCGACGAGATTGGGGTCGAGGAGCTCAAGGCGGCGGGCGTGGTCCGCAAGAAAGAGAACCTGGTCAAGATCCTGGGCGACGGGGAGATCGGGCGTGCCGTGACGGTGCGGGCACACGCCTTTTCGGAGACGGCAAAGGAGAAGATAGAGGCGGCCGGCGGGAGCGTCGAGGTACTGGAGTAATGGACTATGCTTAAAGCACTAGGAAACGCCTGGCGCGTCCCCGAGCTCCGGCGCAAACTTCTCTTCACGGCGGCGATCTTGGCCCTGTACCGGCTCGGAGCGTTCGTACCGTTGCCGGGTGTGAACCGGGAGTCCCTCGCCGCATTCCAAGACCAGCTGAGCGGGAACGCGTTGACGGGCCTCTTCGGAGTTTTTTCCGGCGGGGCGTTCAACAATTTGAGCGTCTTCTCTTTAGGCATAATGCCGTACATCACGGCGTCGATCGTGATACAGCTCATGACGGTCGCGGTGCCCAGGCTGCAGGAGCTCGCCAAGGAGGGCGAGACGGGGCAACAGAAGATCACGCAGTACACCCGCTACTTCACCCTCGCGCTGGCGCTCATCCAGTCGCTCGCAATGATATTGTTCTTCCGCAGTGGGCAGGCTGGCGCCGGCGTCCTCACGAACGCGACGGCGATAGACATATACCTCATCGTCATAACGCTCACGGCGGGGACGATGCTCATAATGTGGATGGGGGAGCTCATCACTCAAAGGGGCCTGGGGAACGGCATCTCACTCATCATCTCGGCGGCTATCCTCTCGCGGGCGCCGGCGGGGATACAGTCGCTCATCGAGAGCGGCAACGTTTTGAACATGGTGATACTCGGGATAATCGCGGTCCTCATCGTCGCCGCGATAGTCTTCGTCAACGAGGGGCAGCGCAGGATCCCGATCACCTACGCGAAGCGGCAGGTGGGGAGGCGCATGAGCCAAGGCGGCACGACGTACCTGCCCCTGAAGGTCAACATGGCTGGGGTCATCCCAATCATCTTTGCCTCCTCGCTCCTCATCTTCCCGACCATCCTCGCCCAATTCGCCGGGGGAGATCAGACCTCTATCCTAGGGCGGGTGGCGCAGTTCTTCGCGGCGGGCGAGCCGCCGTTCCTGATCCTGTTCGGGCTCCTTATCGTGATGTTCACGTACTTTTACACGGCGGTGCAGTTCAACCCGGTGGAGCACGCGGACAACCTGAAGAAGAGCGGTGGGTACGTGCCGGGGATACGTCCGGGGCAGCCGACGGCGGTCTACCTCAACAACGTGCTCACCAGGATCACGCTCTTCGGGGCCATCTTCCTGGCAGCTGTAGCGGTGGTGCCGTACCTGATCTCGGGCGCTTTGGGTCTGGGGCAGCAGATCTTCCTCGGCGGCACGTCGCTGCTGATCGTGGTCGGCGTCTCGCTGGACACGGTGCGCCAGCTTGAGAGCCAGTTGATGATGCGCAACTACGAGGGCTTCTTGAAGAGGAGGCAGCGGTGAGGCTCATTCTCATGGGTCCTCAGGGAGCTGGGAAGGGCACTCAGGCCGAAAAGCTGGTGGAGGAGACCGGCGCCGCGTACATCGCCACCGGCGACCTAGTGCGGGAGGAGATAAAGAAGGGCTCCGAACTCGGGCAGAAGGTGAAGGAATACAGCGACAAGGGCGAGCTCGTCCCCGACGAGATCATCGTCGACATGGCGAAGCCTCTCCTGGAAGACAACGACTCTTGGATCCTGGATGGTTTCCCGCGCAACCGGTCCCAGGCCGAGACGCTCGACGAGGCCCTGAACGACATCGGCGAGACGCTCGACAGGGTCATCCTGCTCGAGGCGCCGGACGATGTCCTCGTGGAGAGGCTCTCGGGTCGCCGGCAGAGCGAAGCGACCGGCAAAATCTACCACGTAGAGCACGACCCGCCCCCCGAGAACGACGAAGAGGACCCGGGGCCCTTCGTCCAGCGTGACGACGACACCGAGGAAGCCATCCGCAACCGGCTCGGCACCTACCACGAGCAGACCGAGCCCCTGAAGGACCACTACGAGGAGCAGGGCCTCCTCGTCACCATAGACGCTACAAAAAGCATCGAAGAGGTGACCGAGGAGGTCATAAAGGCCGTGAGAGAGGATTCCCGAAGACCTTGATCGTCCGCAAGAGCAGAGGCGAGCTCGAAGCAATGCGCGAGGGCGGCAAGATCACGGCTGCCTGCCTCAAGCTTCTCGCCGAGAACGTACGGGCTGGGATCACCACCAAAGAGCTCGACCGCATAGCCGAGGACTTCATCCGCTCGCACGACGGGAAGCCCGAGTTCAAGGGTTACCAGGGCTTCCCGGCCTCGATCTGCACCTCTCCCAACGCCATGATCGTGCACGGCATCCCCGGCTCCTACCAACTGGAAGAGGGTGACACCATCTCCCTGGACGTCGGCGTGCGCTACGAGGGATTCGTGACCGACAGCGCTACCACCGTAGCTGTAGGGGGGATACCGGCGGATGCGGAGGGACTGTTGAGAACCACCAGGCAGTGCCTCACTGCGGCCATGAATGAGGTCAGGGTTGGCAAGAGGCTTGGGGACATCGGGCACGCTATACAGGCCTTGGCGGAGTCGCGGGGGTACGGGGTAATACGAGACTTGGTCTCGCATGGCGTCGGCCGGTCGATGCACGAAGACCCCCAGATCCCGAACTACGGGAGACCGGGGACGGGTCCCAGGCTCCTGCCCGGGATGACCTTCGCTATAGAGCCTATGATCACGTTAGGAGACTACGACATCCGCATAAGCGAGTGGGACGGGTGGTCCATCTACACCGCCGATAACTCTCTGGCCGCTCACTACGAGCACACCATCGCCGTCACCGAGAACGGCCCATGGGTCCTCACGGAGCCCTGAAAGGGTGGGAGATGAGCGGTATGCGTGGTAACATCATCGTTTGGTTTCGGCCATTTTATGACTCGTAAGAAGGAGGTCCTTGGCTAAGGAAGACGTCATAGAGGTGGAGGGCACCATTACCGAGGCGTTGCCCAACACACAGTTCCGCGTGGAGCTCGACAACGGGCACAACGTCCTGGCCCACATCTCCGGCAAGATGCGGATGAACTACATCCGAATCCTGCCTGGAGACAAGGTTAAAGTGGAGCTCAGCCCCTATGACCTCGACCGAGGACGCATAACCTACAGGTTCAGATAACGGAACAGGAGGAAGTAGAGCTTTGAAGGTACGGGCGAGCGTAAAGCCCATCTGCGACAAGTGCAAGGTCATACGCAGGCGAGGGGTCTTGCGCGTGATCTGCGAGAACCCCAGGCACAAGCAGAGGCAGGGCTAAGATGGCGCGTATAGCTGGCGTGGACTTGCCGCGCGAGAAGAGAATCGAGGTCGGGCTCACCTACGTCTACGGGATAGGCCGTTCGACGGCCAGGAAGATCCTGAACGAGACCGGCGTGAACCTGGACACGAAGGTCCGGGACCTCGCCGAGGGCGAGGTCGCGCAGCTGAGGACCTACGTCGACCAGAACGTCGAGGTCGAGGGCGACCTCAGGCGCGAGACGAACCAGAACATCCGACGGCTCATAGACATCGGCTCCTACCGGGGCATCCGGCACCGCCGGGGGCTTCCGGTTCGCGGGCAGCGCACGAAGACGAACGCCCGCCAACGCAAGGGCCCGAAGCCGTCAATAGGCGGGAGGAAGAAGAGGTAGATGGGCAGGCAGCGGCAACAGCGCGGGCAGCGCAGGGGCGGCGCGAGCCGGTCGCGGCGCAGGGTCCGCAGGAACGTAACGACCGGCGTCGTGCACATAAAGAGCTCGTTCAACAACACTATCGTCAGCGTGAGCGACCAGGAGGGCAACATCATAGCCTGGGAATCGGCTGGCGCTTTGGGCTTCAAGGGGAGCCGCAAGAGCACCCCTTATGCGGCCCAGATGACGGCCGAGAGTGTGGCGAACAAGGCGATGGATCAGGGCGTCAGACGCGTGGACATCGAGCTCAAGGGACACGGCTCGGGCCGCGACATGGCCGCCCGCACTTTCCAGTCTTTGGGGATAGAAGTGCTCTCGATCAAGGACGTTACCGGCCAGCCGCACAATGGCTGCCGGCCGCCCAAGAGGCGGAGGGGGTAAGGGCACATGGCACGTTATACGGGACCAAAGGCTAGGCGCGACAGGCGCGCGGGGGTAATGCTCTCTAACATGCGCAAGAACCCCCTGGAGAAGAAGCCTTATCCGCCAGGGGAGCACGGGCGGGGTAGGCGGCGGGAGACGGAGTACGGCCTCCGGCTCTTAGAGAAGCAGAAGGCCCGCTGGTACTACGGCGTCTCCGAGAAGCAGTTTCGGCGTGCCTACGACAGGGCGACCCGGATGCAGGGCGTTTCCGGCGAAAACTTGCTCAGGCTCATGGAGCTCAGGATGGACAATGTCGTGTTCAGGATGGGCTTCGCCACCAGCCGACCGCAGGCGCGGCAGCTCGTGGTGCACGGACACTTCCTCTTGAACGGGCGTAAGCACAACATCCCGTCGGCGGTCTTGAAGCCGGGGTACGTGATCACGGTCCGGGAGAAGAGCCGGAACCTGGAGCCGATAGTGAATGCGGTCGAGCAGGTCGTCGCGGTGCCGCCGTGGCTGGAAGCCGACCACGACAACTTCACGGGCCGAGTACTGCATACGCCGGGACGGGACGAGATCGACACTCCCGTCGAAGAGCAACTCATAATCGAGTTCTACAGCCGGTAGGCAGACAAACAATACATTTGAAGCAGGTGGTAGTTTGACGATGTTAGATATAGCGCCGCCCCGTTTTAGGGTGGAAGAAGAAGAGGACAGGCGGGGCAGGTTCGTGGCGGAGCCGTTGCCGAGGGGCCTAGGGCACACTTTAGGCAACTCCTTGAGGAGGGTGTTGCTCTCGGGGCTCGAAGGGGCCGCGGTGACCAAGGTCAGGCTGGAGGGCGTCTCTCACGAGTTCTCGACCATACCGGGCGTAAGAGAGGACGTCGTGGACATCATCCTCAACGTTAAGGAGCTGAAGTTCAGGCTCGAGCGCGAAGAGCCGGTCGAGCTCGAGGTGAGGAAACAGGGCCCCGCGGAGGTTAGGGCCTCCGATATAGAGCTTAAGGCCGACGTCGAGGTCGTGGACGAGGACGCGTACATAGCGAGTGTATCCGAGGGCGGGAACCTGGAGATGCGCCTCACGATCGAGAAGGGCCAAGGCTATGTTCGGGCCGAGCAGAACAAGAGTGATGCCGATCCTATAGGCGTGATGGCAGTGGACTCGATCTTCTCGCCGGTCCAGCGGGTGAACTACTCGGTCACCGAGACGCGCGCCGGCGCCCGGACCGACCTCGATTCCCTCTCCATAGAGGTGTTCACGGACGGCAGGATCCGTCCCAGGGAAGCCTTGCAGGCGGCCGCCAGACAGCTCACGGATCTCCTCGGGCTCTTCACGGACGGCTACGATGGGTCGCGCGCCGAGGCGCGAGGCCGGGTCGGACGCCCCGTCATAACCGACGAGCGCCCTGTGGAGGACCTGGAGCTCACCGTCCGCTCCTACAACTGCCTGAAGCGTGAGGGCGTGGACACTATCGGACAGCTCGCGACGATGACCGAGGAAGAGCTGATGAACATCCGCAACCTCGGGATGAAGAGTGTCGACGAGATCCGGTCGAAGCTCATCGAGTACGGCTACACGTTGGAGAGCGAGGAGTCGTGAGGCACGCCAAGAGGGGACGCAAGCTAGGCCGGGACGCCGCTCACCGCAAGGCGACGCTGGCTACGATGGCCGGGCAGGTAATCCAGCACGGTCGCATAAAGACCACGGGACCCAAGGCCAAAGAGGTCCGGGGTGTGGTGGACAAGCTCATCAACACCGCCAAAAAGGATGATCTCCACGCGAGGCGCCAGGCGGCCGCGATCCTCAAGGATAAGAGCGTCGTGAGGAAGCTCTTCGAAGACGTCGCCCCCGACCTCGACGACAGGAACTCGGGCTATACCCGCATCCTCAAGCTAGGTCCGCGCCTCGGTGACGGCGCCGAAGCCGTCTACTTAGAGCTGGTCAACTACCGCGTGGAGTAACCGGTAGTCAGCCGTCAGCCATCAATTGGAGGGGATCCGCTACGTCGGGTCCCCTCTTGCGTTGCGGAGCGCATTGCCTTGAAGTTCGCCGGGCTCGTGGAGTACGAGGGCACGGACTTCGCTGGGTGGGCCGTCCAGCCAGGCTTGAGGACAGTCGAGGGGACGCTCGCGGATGCACTTGGCACCATCCTCAGGCAGCCGGTGAAGCTGGCCGTCGCGGGGCGTACGGATGCCGGGGTGCACGCTTCGGGGCAGGTGGTCTCCTTCGGGGCGAAGACGGATCTCTCTCCTTCCTCGATCTCCTACAAGGCATCGGCCATCCTCCCTAAGGATGTGGCACTCAGGCACTGCGTACGGGTGAAGGAGGACTTCGACGCCCGTAGGGATGCCAGGAGCCGGAGTTATGAGTACAGGGTGATCAACGACGCCGTGCGCTCTCCTTTAGAGCGGCGGCGGGCCATCCACGTGGCCCACAACCTGGACTTTGGCCTGCTCGAAGAAGCGGCGGACCTCGTCCGGGGCGCGCACGACTTCCGGGCCTTTACCTCGGCGAAGACCCACCACGTCCGCTTCGAGCGCGTCGTGGAAGAGTCTCAGTGGGAGGGGCGTGGTGATCTCCTCGTATACAAGATCATCGCGAATTCCTTCCTGTACGGGATGGTCCGGGCACTGGTCGGCACGATGCTGGAGGTGGGGAGCGGCCGTCGCGAACTCGCCGATCTGGAAACCTTGCTCTCCGGCGGGGAGCGCAAAGACGCCGGACCCGCGGCTTCGGCCCGGGGCCTCACGCTGGTGGGTGTGGGCTACGAAGATCTAGACCTTGGAGGGATAGTATGAGCCGCGATGACCAGAGGGACCTGCTTCTCCAGATAGACTCTTACATCGAAAAACTCTTCGCGCCGCCGGACCCTGCCCTGGAGGGCGCCTTGCGCCGGTCACGCGAGGCGGGGCTGCCGGAGATACATATCTCCCCGAACCAGGGGAAGCTACTACGGCTCCTCGGGGAGATAGCAGGCGCGAGACGCATCCTAGAAGTGGGAACGCTCGGCGGATACAGCACGATTCACCTGGCACGCGCGCTGCCCGAGGGTGGTGCCCTAATCTCGCTCGAACTCGACGAACGTCACGCCGAGGTCGCCCGCGAGAACCTTGAGGAGGCGGGCCTCGGGGATAGGGTCGAGGTGTGCGTTGGCGACGCGAGGGAGTTGCTCGCGGACATGGTCCAGGGCGGCGCTGAGCCGTTCGACTTGACGTTCATCGACGCGGACAAGGGGGGCTATCCGGAGTACCTGGGGTGGGCCTTGCGGCTCTCCCGGCCTGGCTCGCTCATCCTGGGTGACAACGCCATCTGGGGCGGGAACGTCCTGGACCTCGATGACGATTCCGCCCGGGCCATCCGGGAGTTCAACGAGGCGATGGCCCGGGATCCCCGACTCTCGGCGATCATTCTGCCGATGATGCGGGAGCGGGTGGACGGGATCGCTATAGCGCGGGTGCTCTAGGGTGCGAAACCTGCCTATTTCGGGGATGTATGCTACTATTTGGCACGTTTGCAATAGAGATTAAAACCGTTCGCGGAGGAAGATGAAGAGTTACATGGCGCGCCCGGCGTCGGTCGAGCGCAAATGGCTTCTAGTCGACGCAGAAGGGAAGACTTTGGGGAGGTTGGCGACCGAGATCGCACGCCTCCTGCGCGGCAAGAACAAGCCCCACTACACGCCGCACGTCGACACGGGCGACTTCGTGGTCGTGGTGAACGCCGAGAAGGTGGTCGTCACAGGCAAAAAGGCCGAGCAGAAGGTGTACCGTCGGCACACCGGCTACCCGGGCGGCCTTAAAGAGACGAGCTACGAGCAGATGCTCGAGCGCAAGCCGACGGAGATCCTGCGCCGGGCGGTCAAGGGGATGATGCCCAGGACGCGCCTCGGTCGCCAGCAGTTCAAGAAGTTGAAGGTCTACGCGGGGCCGGAGCACCCACACGATGCTCAGGCTCCTGAATCCTACGAGGTGAGGTAAGGAATGGCTCAAGCGTTGTACAGCGGAACGGGGCGTCGTAAGTCATCCGTCGCCCGTGTGAGAGTCGTGCCGGGGGACGGCAAGATAACGGTGAACGGCCGAGACTACACGGAATATTTCCCTCGTCTGGCCTACCAGACGGTCGTGACGGCGCCGTTGCGGGCCCTGGAAACGCAGAACCGCTACGACATCGTCGCCAAGGTCGAGGGGGGCGGGCCCACCGGCCAGGCGGACGCCCTGCGGCACGGCATAGCGCGCGCTCTGGCCGAGGAGTCGCAGGAAGCGCGCGGCGAACTCAAGGCCGCGGGGTTCCTGACGCGGGACGCCCGGGCCGTCGAGCGCAAGAAGTATGGCCTCAAAAAGGCCCGCAAGCGCCCGCAGTTCTCCAAGCGTTAGGGCAAAGCGTCGCCCTACGGCAGGCCTCCTGCGTCGTGTTCTACGAACAGCGGAGGAGGCCCGCCCGGCGTTGAGGAGGCATCCGGAGTGTTAGAGGAACGCAGGATCGAATTCGGCACCGACGGGGTGCGCGGAGTCGCCAACGAGGACCTTATGCCCGAGGATGCCCTGCGGCTCGGCCTCGCCGGGGCGCGCTTCTTCGGTGGCCCTTTAGTGATGGGCCGCGACACGCGCCTCTCGAGCGGGATGCTCTCGGCTTCTTTGGCCGCCGGCGCCGCGAGCGGTGGCGCAAACGTCCTCGACCTCGGCGTCTTGCCGACGCCGGGGGTGGCGGTCCTCGCCGGGAGGTTCGCGGCTTCGATGGTCGCCGTAGTGAGCGCCTCGCACAACCCCTACCCGGACAACGGCATTAAGTTCCTCTCGGGTGAGGGCCGCAAGCTTCCCGCCGCCCAGGAGAGGGAGCTCGAGAGGCTGACCGGAGGGGACGTTGAGCCTTCTAGGCCTATGGGGAGCGGCGTCGGCACCGTGGAGACCGTCGCCGGGACCGCCAAGCTCTACGCGGAGGCGATCCTGAACCACCTGCGGCCTCCTGCGGAGGGTACTAGGGTGCTCTTGGATTGTGCCCACGGGGCCGCCTACGCGGTCGCGCCGCTCGCCTTCGCGGAGCTCGGCGCGGATCTTACTGTAGTGGGCAACGAGCCTAACGGCACCAACATAAATGAGGGCGTAGGCTCGACGCACATAAGGAAGCTCGACGCAGCGGGGCACGACGTGGCATTCGCGTTCGACGGGGACGCCGACCGGGTTCTGGCGGTGGACGAGAGGGGGCGCGTGGTGGACGGGGACAGGATCGTGGCCATATTCGCCCGCGATCTCAAGGAACGTGGTGCCTTGATGGGCGGGGTCGTGGTCACGGTGATGAGCAACCTGGGCTTCTTCAAGGCGATGAAGTCTCTTGGTATACCCTGCGAGGTCACGCCGGTCGGGGATCGGCACGTAGCGGAGGCGATGCAGAGGAGGGGAGCTTCTCTAGGGGGTGAGCAGTCGGGACACATCATCGTCTCGGAGCACGCGACGACCGGGGACGGGCTCGTGACCGCTTTGGCGCTC
>JALZFJ010000132.1 GCA_030867425.1 Actinomycetota bacterium
GGCGAGTCCGCGGTCTTCGATTCTGCGTGCCATGCTCCTGCGCTTCATAGCCGAGCCGCAAACGAGGTCTCAAGCGAGCTGGCACCGGTCGAGGCCTTCGGGGTCTCGCTGCGGTTGGCGGCTGCTGAGGATCCTGCGGCTTATGATCTGCGTCCGACAGCGGTTGCCCGTACCGGCGCTCGGCTCCTTCGCCTGCTTGCAGCCACGGCCGTCGGCGGTCGATCGGCCGGGATCAGTGTAGGGCGGACGCTACAGCAGAGTTGGGCACCCGATGAGCCGCAAGCGGCGACGCTGCTCGACGCCGCCCTCATCCTCTGCGCAGATCATGAGCTCAACGTCTCTTCCTTCACCGCGCGTTGCGTAGCTTCAGCCGGGGCGACGCCGTATGCTGCCACGATAGCTGGCTTGTGCGCTCTGAGCGGCGTAAAACACGGCGGGAACACCGAGCGCGTCGAAGCCTTCCTTAAGGAAGTCGGCGCCGCGGACCATATACGGGATGTTATGGCTGGTCGTCTCAGGCGAGGAGAGTCCATCCCGGGATTCGGGCATCCGCTTTATCCGGAGGGTGATCCTCGGGGCAAGGCGCTGTTAGAGGCCACAGCCGCTACCTACCCGGAAGCACCGGCTGTCGAGCTGGCCTCCGCCGTGGTCACAGAGGCTTCAGAATTGGTCGGCGAACGTCCCACGATCGACTTCGGTTTGGTGATCCTCGCGCTGGCTTTGGGGTTACCAGCGGGGGGGGCACTTGCCCTGTTCGCCTTGGGCAGAACCGTCGGCTGGATAGGCCATGCCATCGAGCAGTACCAGAGCGGCCGGATAATTCGTCCCCGAGCCCGCTACACTGGTGAGCAGCCGTCGGACTCGTGACCACACATGCCTGCCTCAGGGCTGCCACCGCTCGCCCGTACGCAGCCGCTCCAGTCCGACCCAGAGTGCGTCCATGGCCGCCGAAACCAACTCTGCGCGAGGCACGTCGCGCCGATCGTACCACCACCGGGCGAGCCCCTTGAGCGCCGAGCCCCACAACTCGGCGAGCATCTCGATCTTCAATTGTTCGTCCCGATCGTAGGCCGATTTCATGCTGAGTTCTCTCGCCAACGACGCCGCACCGACCATGTGCGCTCCCGCTTGGATCTGCCGATGGGCTTCGATGATCTCAACGTCGCCAGTGCTCTCCCGAAAGAGCATGCGCCAGGCGAAGGGGTGCTCCTCAGCATAGTTGAAGAAGGCGTCGATAGCGCGCCATATCCGGACGGATGCGGGACCGTCAGCCTTAAGGCGGGCAGTCACATGCTCGACAGCCCGGTTGCGCTCACGCTCGAGTAGCCAGAGGTAAAGCTCCTTCTTGTCACGAAAGTGGTCGTAGACTACTGGTCTCGTGATATCGGCGGCCCGGGCGATCTCTCCTATGGAAGTGCCCTCGTAGCCCTTATCCGCGAAGACCTCCATGGCGACCTCGGCGATCCGCTCGCGCCGCGCCTCGGCGCTCAACCGCCGTTTCGGTTTCCGCGGCGGCGGGGTTTGTTTCTCGTGCTTGACTTCCGACATTAGTGTAGGTTACCATGCCAACATAACCTACACTAGCGTAGGTTAGAGCTAGTTACCGTCTGAGAGGAGGTGAATGGCGGTGAGGATCTTTTTGGCTGGTGCCACCGGGGCCATCGGTAGGTGCCTCGTCCCGCGTTTGGTTGAAGCGGGACACCATGTGACCGGGATAACGAGGTCGCGGGCCAAGCTCGACAAGCTCCGCACCCTCGGTGCCGAGCCGGTCTTGTGCGACGTCTTCGACGTCGGACGGCTGGGAGCGGTCGTAATGCAGGCCGAGCCGGACGCCGTGATCAACCAGCTCACCGACCTTCCGCAGAGATTGAAGCCGCGAAAGCTCGGGGAATACTACGCGGCCAACGACCGCGTGCGCCGCCAGGGGACCATGAATCTGTTGGATGCTGCCCATGGCGCGGGGGTCCGCCGGTTCATCGCGCAGGGCGCCGCCTTCTGGTACGCACAGACCGGCGGACCAGTGAAGACGGAGGAGGCGCCGCTTTATCTCGACGCCCTCCCGCCCATAGGACCTGCCGTCCAAACGATAAAGTTCGTCGAGGACGCGGTACTCTCGGCGGACGGGCTCGAGGGTGTCGTCCTTCGTTATGGCATGTTCTACGGGCCGGGGACCTGGTACGCAAAGGACGGGGACGTCGGTCGGCAGGTCCGCAAGCGGCGCTTCCCGATGATCGGCAACGGAGAGGGCATATACTCCTTCGTCCACGTAGACGACGCCGCGGCCGCAACAGTGGCTGCCCTCGAGGGGGCGAGGCCAGGCGTTTACAACGTCGTCGATGACGAGCCCGCCAGCGCCGCGGAGTGGATGCCGGTCTACGCCCAGGCGCTTGGGGCGAGACAACCACCCCGGGTACCGGTGTTCGTAGCCCGGCTACTCGCCGGCGAAGCCCTCGTCAAGTGGATGATAGGGCTCCGGGGTGCCTCCAACGAGAAGATAAAAAAGGAGCTCGGCTGGCGCCAGCGTTACGAGAGCTGGCGGCAGGGGTTCTTCGAGAACCTCAGTTAAGGGCGGACCACGCATACGTTAGGCAACCAGGCTCGTGCGCTACCCGACAAGACCGCGAGGCCAGAGAGAAGAGTTACATCGATCGGGGTATATTCGGAGGTATGGGGACTGCCCTTACCCTCAACGTCTACTCACACGTACTGCCCGACATGGGAGACGCCGCCGCCTACGCTATGGACGACGCGCTCGGGTAGCCCCAATCTACAGCAAAATTATTGTAGAAACGCCCTAGCTCACAAGGCGGGGCGTTTTCGTTGCCCGCAATTTGCAGGAACTTCAGGAGCGCGCCCGGAAGGATTCGAACCGCCGACTCGCGGTTTTGGAAACCGAGCCGGTTCGTTTATCCGTGTTCTCGGTTGTTCGAAAATCCGCTTATCTAAGCTGAATTATTAGGCATGGAGTTACTAGACGTTCACCCTTGTTTCTGGCGGGTTGATGTACCGGTTGGTGTATTTCGACATGCGTAGGTCTACTACATGCGCGAAGAG
This sequence comes from Actinomycetota bacterium, assembly GCA_030867425.1. Lineage (GTDB taxonomy): Bacteria > Actinomycetota > Rubrobacteria > Rubrobacterales > Rubrobacteraceae > Rubrobacter_F. Next base: position 3,055 of record JALZFJ010000132.1, read on the forward strand.
ATGAGCAAGGCACATCCTAGGTTAGGAGAACATTCTTCGACCACCCGCTGATCTCCATGAGTACTGCTGCCTTGCGCTCAAAGTCGATAATTGGACCTGATTCTATCGCCTTAGGTGTGACACGTTCGTCAGGACTAGAACCTACGACCTTCTGACTCGTAGTTGGACAACTGGGATGTAGTATAGTGTCGTCAGTGTTCGTACAAGCCTTTATTCAAGCCAAATTCTCACTTTATGTAGAGGATAGAAGTTCGCCGAGTACCGGGGAATGTCGGCCCGTTTGGCATCCGTTGGCATCAAGGTTGGCTCCGCAAATGATGGAGACCCATCTTCTGGTCTGGTAAATACGCTGTCAAAGCTCACTTTACTCACACGATAGCTGGCTGCGCCACCGGCACCGTCGGTCCCAAAGGTACCCAAGAAGAATGCCTAGCCTCCGAGCCGGCTACGCAGTGCCGCAATAGATCCACTAGGTTACTCTTGAGCCTGCCTCTATCTCTCAGCTCTCTGAGAGGCACATGCATCTCCTCCGCACTTTGTCCGGGAAAGGACCAGCGTTCGGGACCAGGCGGTAAGTCGGCGGGACGTACGGAGTGTTCGAGGTTCACTATGTTCCGCTCCCACACTCTCATATTAGCAGAATCGCCTCTGGCCTTAGCTGCCCCTATAAAGGCTAACTCGCGCTGTATACCGCTCCGTTTCGCCGCAGACAGGTAGTCCAGCCGGTTCGCCATGTTTAGAGAGTATGTTGGAAATCTCCTGCGTGGAGACGCAGTTCCGGATAACGCTTCAGAGAAGCCGCGTAACCTTGGGTAGCTGAAGTGAGATTCGAGGCTTCAGGGCTAACACTCAGAGCCTCCCCGTTGGCGCTGTTTATGGGCTGGTCCAGATCCGCTTAGCGCAGGAGGCCGTCGGTCTTTTCGTTTGTACCTTCACTTGAGGCATGGACTCCTTCAGGAACACTCTGGTTCGCACTACGGAGCATCTGTTTGCCGGGATCCTCGTCGGCGAATGCTGTATTGCGCAGCGGCAACTCCTTGATGAACAGGGTCGCTACAAAAGCAACGGTCAGGATGGGAAGGGCCGCGACGAATACCGTGTGCATCGCCGCAGCGAGTCCTTCGCGGATACCGATTTCGATGGATGAGGGGAGCTGGGT